>NZ_JBANBA010000045.1:0-66187 GCF_059803475.1 Bradyrhizobium sp. UFLA05-89
CGATGCCTTCACCCCCGAGGAATGCGCCAACTACCTCAAAAATTCAGGCTATCGAACTTAATGCCATCACGCTTTAGACGATTTGCAGAGCACAGTGATCGAGCCAGGTGATCGCCAGAGGATCGAGGCGCAATTGACGTCTGCGAGGTCGCAGCTTTCGTCCAGTCTCGCAGGGGTGGCCGACCTCTCTCGTCGGCTGGGCGATGCTGCATCCAGGATTGACGGGGCGCTTGCCAGGCGCGCCGCGACCACGCCGGATCCGGCGTCAGCGTCAACGCTCCGGCAGCAACGCCCTAATCGTCCGGAAATGCGCGCTTGACGGTTTCCGATGGGTAGGCACCGAACACCGCACGGTATTGCGCGGCGAAACGGCCCATATGTGTAAAGCCCCATTTCAAGGCGACCTCGTACACGGGCAGCTCGTTTTCGGGGCTCGATAATTCCGCATGGACGGCTTCCAGCCGGATTCGTCGCAAGAAAGCCGCAGGCGTTGTATCGTGAAACCTGCGGAATCCGAGCTGCAGGGAGCGCTCGCTCACGCCAACGGCGACCGCTACGTCGACCATCGTCAGCGGTAGATGAAGATTGGCGCGCATGTGCTCGATGGCCTGCCGGACGTGCCGTGGCGTCACGTCGGGTGTCCGACGATCCAGCCGACCGCTCAGGCTGTGGGGCACATTCTCGAAGACGAGCCGCAGGGTGGCTTCCGTCAACAGAGCCATCGCTTTCGACGAGTGCTTCAGGATCTGCGGATCATGCATGCCCAGGACGATCGTGCGGGCAAGCTGATGCAGGGTCTGTCCCGTGCCCGTCGAGAGAGCGACGGTCGGAGCGAGATCCAGGTTCGTCAGCGCGGCGTTGCCGAACATTGCGCTGAGCATTTTCGCGACGATGCCAGCATCGAACTTCAGTATGACGTTCGAATGGTTTCCGTCGGCAGATGTCCTGATCTTGTGATGCTGCAGCATCGGAAGCGCGACGAGAGTGACGGTTGACGTCGTCCGTTGCACGGGTCTGGTACCCACGACCATGTCGGAGGCGCCGGCGCCGAGAAAGCCTATCGCAAGGTCTGCCTGAACGGCCTCACAGGAATAGGACCAGTCGCCGGAAACCCGAGTCCTCAAGACGCTGATTCCTGGTCCCATGACGACGTCCGAACGCCAGTGGAATGCGGTATCTATCTTGGGCGGTAAAGGTTTGATCGTGGGCGCAAATGAGGCAAACGAGGCGAGCAATGCGTCAAAGCCGGAGCCCGACAGGGCCGGAGCTACGTAGAAAGTGTCGTCGGGCAACGGGGGCTATCTCATAATCGGCTCGATGTTATAATTATATAGAATAATCATCGGGCATCGGCCCCGGGGTGGCGGAGCATTTCCATCCATTTCGCGCAAAGACTATCCAGTTTGCGCCGGAACCGCCGCCGGCAGCCTATTCCGGTTGCTCCCCTCAAAAAGAAAGCGGGCATGCCCTCGCATGAAGGCATGCCCGCTTGGAATTCATCTGCGAAACGCGTGCGCTCAGTGCACGCTCACCGCCTGCAATTCGTTGCTCCAGGCATTGGCGATCGCGGCTTCGCGGCTGTCGGTCAGCATGATCGGCGTGCCGTCGGCGGCGTGGAGCGCGAAGAGTTTCAGGCCCGGCGCAATCTTGGGCGCCTCGGGAAACAGGTCGGGCACGTCCTCCGAGCGGATCTGCTTCACATAGGCGATGTGGCCCTCGCCGAGGGTTGCCAGCGTCTCCGGTGAGACGTTGTTGGCTTCGTATTCGAACGCAACGTGACCGTTACTCATGGTCTCGACTCCTCTCTCGAAACTAAGCGGTCGAGTCCGCTACTCGTTCCATTATTCGTGCTCATTGATAGCGATTGTCTTAACGATCCTTTCCGGTTCCGGCCGGGCGAGATCGATCGACAACAGCCCGTTCTTCAGATCCGCACCCAGCACCAGCATCCCCTCCGCCAGCACGAACGTGCGCTGGAAGTGGCGCGCGGCGATGCCGCGATGGATGTATTGCCGGGTCTTGTCGTCCTGCTGACGCCCGCGGATCACGAGCTGGTTTTCCTCAATGGTTACATCGAGTTGGTCGCGGGTGAAGCCGGCGACCGCCAGCGTGATGCGTAACCGCTCGGGCTGGCCGTCCGACCGGTCACACCTCTCGATATTGTAGGGAGGGTAGCCGTCGGCGCCTTTGACGACCCGATCGAGCACGCGCTCGATCTCGTCGAAGCCCAGCAGGAACGGACTGGATAACGTGGGAACACGAGACATAGTTTACAAAGTCCTCGCGGAAAGCGACTTTGACGTTTCAGGGCCCTGAATGGCACCCCTTATGACCCAATATGGGCATATCCCCGAGCGGGTTCAAGCACCTAGCCGGGGGCTGTGGATGGGCCGTGACGCCCAGCGCGGTCATTTTGCCATCGCAGATGCTTACAGATCGTAAGGGCCGGACCTCGCCGTCGCCCTGAGACGCAAGTCTGAGCACGATGACGTTTCGGGACGAATTATGCCAATGAAAACAAGTCCCCTTCTACTGTGCATGGGGTTGTTTTAAGATATCGCACCAGTAATCGAGAATTCCCATGCCCGATTCATATGGTGTGCCGCAGCCGGGCAACGCCGAGGACTATCAGCAGTTCATGCTTGCCCTCTATGACTTGATAGAGGATGCACGCAACCTAGGCGCCTGCGGTGACGGCATCGAAACGCTCAAGACAGCTCGTTTGCTGCTTCTCGATGATTTTGAGGCGAAACACCCCGGCTACGGCAGCGGGCGGGCCGTCTGGCGCTGACTCAGGCCTCGATCCGCGTCCGCCCGTCGCCGCTGAACAGATGCAGCTTTTGGCGGACTGCCGCGACCCGGATTTTCGCGCCGATCGGCGGGGCCTCGGCTCCGGGGATCCGGACGATGACCTCGCCGGGCGGCAGCTCGCCGGGCGTCGCTGCGACCTGCTGCTCGTCCTGCCGGCGCGAGCCATAGACGAAGGTCTCGGCGCCGACCCGCTCGATCGCTTCCACGGTGAGGGCGAGCGCGACGCCGCCGGCGGGCGTCTGGTCGGTGATGACGAAGTCCTCCGGGCGGATGCCGAGGATGCCGGCTTCCGCCACGCGGCCATTGCTGCCGAGCTGCGTCTTGATCTCGTCCGGCCGCGTCGACATCAGATTCATCGGCGGGGCGCCGATGAAGGACGCGACGAACGTCGTGGCCGGCTTCTCGTAGATCGCGAGCGGATTGCCGATCTGCTCGACCTGGCCGCCATTCATCACGACGAGGATGTCGGCCAGCGTCATCGCCTCGAGCTGGTCGTGGGTGACGTAGATCGACGTGGTGTTCAGCCGGCGCTGCAATTTGCGGATCTCGACGCGCATCGCGATGCGCAGCTTGGCATCGAGATTGGACAGCGGCTCGTCGAACAGGAACACTTTTGGCTGCCGCACGATGGCGCGGCCCATGGCGACGCGCTGTCGCTGACCGCCTGAGAGCTGGCGCGGCTTGCGCTCGAGCATCGGTGCGAGCTCGAGCACGCGCGCGGCTTCCTCGACACGGGTCTTGATCTCGGCCTCCGCCATGCCGCGATTGCGCAGGCCATAGGCCATGTTGTTGTAGACGCTCATATGCGGATAGAGCGCGTAGTTCTGGAACACCATCGCGATGTCGCGGTCGGCGGGCTCGACCTGGTTGACGACGCGGCCGCCGATGTCGATCTCGCCGCCGGTGATGGTCTCGAGCCCCGCGACCATGCGGAGCAGCGTCGACTTGCCGCAGCCGGAGGGGCCGACCAGCACGCAGAACTGGCCGTCGCCCACATCGACGTCGACGCCCTTGATGGCCTCGAAGCCGCCGGGATAGGTCTTGCGGACGTTGCGCAGAGTGACGTTAGCCATGAAAACTCACTTTTCCGTCTCGACCAGGCCGCGCACGAACAATTTCTGCATCGCGACGACGACGAACACCGGCGGCAGCATCGCGAGCACGGCCGTCGCCATCACGATCGGCCATTCGGTAAGCGCATCGTTGGTGGTCATCATCTTGCGGATGCCGACCTGGATGGTCTGCATGTCGTCGCGGGTCGTGATCAACAGCGGCCAGAGATACTGATTCCAGCCGAGGATGAAGAGGATCACGAACAGTGCCGCCATGTTGGTGCGCGAGAGCGGCAGCAGCGTATCCCAGAAGAACCGCAGGGGCCCGGCGCCGTCGATACGCGAGGCTTCCAGGAGCTCGTCCGGCACCGTCATGAAGAACTGGCGGAACAGCAACGTCGCGGTGGCCGATGCGATCAGCGGCAGCGACAGGCCGGCAAAGCTGTCGAGCATGTGCAGGTCGGCGACGATCTTGTAGGTCGGATAGATGCGCACCTCGACCGGCAGCATCAACGTGATGAAGATGATCCAGAAGATCGCCATCCGGAATGGAAAGCGGAAATAGACGATCGCATAGGCCGAGATGATCGAGATCGCGATCTTGCCGACCGCGATCAGCAGCGCCATGACAAGCGAGTTGAACATCATGTTGCCAACCGGCTCGCGAGTCGAGCCGCTCGTGCCGACGAAAATCGTCTGGTAGTAGACCTCGAAGAAATGTCCGCCCGGCAAGAGCGACATCTGACCGTTGGCGATCAGCGCGTTGTCCTGGGTGGAGGCGACGATCGCGATGTAGACGGGGAAGGCGACGATCGCGATCCCGATCCACAGGATGATATGGGCGACGTAGCGGCGGATGCCCTCTTCCTCGACCATCAGTAGGTCACCTTGCGTTCGACGAAGCGGAACTGGATTGCCGTCAGCACGATGACGAGCATCATCAGGATCACCGACTGTGCCGCGGAGCTGCCGAGATTTCCGCCCAGGAGCCCCTCGGTATAGACCTTGTAGACCAGTGTTACCGTCGATGTTCCAGGACCGCCACGTGTCATCGTATCGATGATGCCGAAGGTGTCGAAGAAGGCGTAGACGATGTTGATGACCAGGAGGAAGAAGATGGTCGGTGACAGCAGCGGGAAGGTCACGGTCCAGAACCGCCGCATTGGGCGGGCGCCGTCGATCGCCGCCGCCTCCATCACGCTCTTCGGGATGGCCTGAAGCCCGGCAAGGAAGAACAGGAAATTGTAGGAGATCTGCTTCCAGGCGGCGGCGAGGATGACCAGCGTTGCTGCCTGATTGCCATTGAGCAGCGGATTCCAGTCGATTCCCATGTCGCGCAGATAGCGCGAGAGGACACCGAGCGAGGGATGCAGCATGAAGATCCAGAGCACGCCGACGACCGGCGGGGCGACCGCATAGGGCCAGATCAGCAGCGTGCGATACAGCATGCCGCCGCGCATCGGCCTGTCCGCCATCACGGCCAGCAGCAGCGCCAGGGACAGCGACGAGAGCGCGATCGCAAACGAGAAGAAGAAGGTCCGGACGATCGCCTCGAAATAGGCGGGCTCCTTGAACAGTTCGACGTAGTTGTCGAACCAGACGAAGCTCGTCGAAAGACCGAAGGCGTCCTGCAGCAGGAAGGATTGGATGACGGCCTGCAGTGCAGGCCAGTAGAAAAAGATCAGGACGATCGCGAGCTGCGGTGCAACCAGCGCGAACGGCAATAGCCTTGATTGGAAAATGGCTTGCTTTTGCATGATGTGAGGTGGGGCGGCAGGTCGCGCGATCGGCCTGCCGCCCATCGCCTTATTTCACGGCGGTCTTTTCGAACTGCCGGAGCATCGTGTTGCCGCGTTCGACGGCGGCGTCGAGCGCCTGCTTGGCGGTCTTCTTGCCGGCGAGCGCCTGCTCGATCTCTTCCGACCAGACGTCGCGGAGCTGCACCATGTTGCCGAGCCGCAGGCCGCGCGAATTCTCGGTCGGCTCCTTGTTGGTCAGCTCGATCAGCGGCGTTTCGAGATAGGGCTGATCCTTGTAGAAGCCCTCGGCCTTCGCCTTCTCGTAGGCCGCCTTGGTGATCGGCAGATAACCGGACGCCTTGTGGATGTAGACCTGACGATCGGTGTCCGACAGGAAGGTCAGGAATTTGGCGACGCCCTTGTACTCGTCGGCCGATTTGCCACCCATGATCCACAGCGAGGCGCCGCCGATGATCGAGTTCTGCGGGGCGCCCTTGACGTCCGGATAGTAGGGCATCGGCACCGCGGTGAAGTTGAACTTGGCCTGTGCCTTGACGTTGCCGAAGAAGGCCGAGGAGGTCAGGTAGATCGGGCATTCGCCGGAGGTGAAGCGACCCTCGCCGGTGTTGGTGCGGCCGGCATAGTCGTAGGTCTTGTCCTTCTGCAACTCGACGAGGTTCTCGAGATGCTTGACCTGCAGCGGACCGTTGAACTCAAGAACGGTGTCGAAGCCGTCGAGACCATTGGCCTTGGTCGAGAGCGGCACGTTGTGCCAGGCGGAGAGCTGCTCGAGGTTGACCCAGGTCACCCAGGAGCCGGAGAAGCCGCAGGTGGAATAGCCGGCGGCCTTCAGCTTCTTCGCATCGTCGAACACTTCCGGCCAGGTCTTCGGAATGTCGGCGATGTTGGCCTTCTTGAGCGCGTCGAGATTGATCCACATCACCGTGGATGACGAGTTGAAGGGGAAGGACAGCATTTCGCCCTTCGAGGTCGAATAGTAGCCGGTGATCGCGGGCAGGTAGGCCTTGGGGTCGAACTTCTCGCCGGTCTCGGCCATCAGCTTGTAGACCGGTTTGACGGCGCCGGTCGCGGCCATCATGGTCGCGGTGCCGACCTCGAAGACCTGCATGATGTGCGGCGCATTGCCAGCGCGGAAGGCCGCGATGCCGGCGTTCATCGTGTCGGCGTAGTTGCCCTTGTAGGTCGGAATCACCTTGTAGTCGCTCTGCGACGCATTGAAGTCGTTGGCGAGCTTGACGATGACGTCGTTGTTCGCGCCCGTCATCGCGTGCCACCACTGAATTTCGGTCGCGGCCAGCGCAGGCGAGGCGGCAAAGCCGAACGTGGCGGCAATGGTGGCAGCCGCAGCAAATTGTCGAAGAGCCATCAAGTAAACCTCCCTTGGGCCGTCATCAAAGTGCGCTTGCGCTAGCAGCGCCATGTGACGTTCACGTGACTGTGTAAGCGGCCGAAACGAAAGCGGCAAGCGCCGCAAAAGGGAAGCCGTCAAATAGGCGAAGAGGCCTTCGCAAGGCAGGCCGTCCGCGGCGCACTATCGTGCGTCGCGCCGCAGTGCGGCATCGTTGGGCGAAAAGCGAGTACCGTCGGCGGCGAATGGCGTACGTAGAATCGGTGCAGCTCCGGGCTCCCCTTAACCTCTCCTGCTTGCGGGAGAGGTCGGCGCGCAGCGCCGGGTGAGGGCTCCATCCTCTGGTGGATTGTCCCGTTGGGGAGACACCCTCTCCCCAACCCTCCCCCGCGAGAAGGGGGAGGGAGCGCAGCGTCGGTGCCGTGCGCTCTTTTCCCGTCACAACCCTCAGCGCTTGCGCTCGGGACCGCAGACCACGCCGTTCTCGACCAACGTCTCGATCTCGGCCCCGGAATATCCGAACTCGCCGAGCACCTCTGCGGCGTGCTGGCTGAATTTCGGCGGCACGCGGCGCAGGCTCGGCTTGCTGCGATCGAGCCGGATCGGCGAGGCGACGCCCTTGTACCAGTCCTTCTCGATGACGTCGCCGCGGTAGATCGTATGCGGATTGTTCAATGCCTGGTCGATCTTCTGCACGGGGCCCGCGGGCAGTCCGGCCGCGAGCAGGCGGTCGCACAGCGGCTCGGCCTCGTGCTGGCTGAACACCGCGGCAAGCTCGGCGCGCAGCGCCTCGCGATTGGCGATGCGGTCCTTGTTGCGCGCAAAGCGCGGGTCCGTGCCGAGCTCGGGCTTGCCGATCTCCTTGGCCAGCTTGCGGAACGTGCCGTCATTGCCGACGCCGATGAAGATGTCGTCGGTTTTGGTCGGGAAGATCGCATAGGGCACGAGATTGGGATGTTCGTTGCCGGTCAGGCCGGGGGGCTTGCCGTGCATGAAGTAGTTCGCGGTGTGCGGATGCATGATGGCGAGGCCGGTCTCGTAGAGCGTGGTCTCGAGGAATTGCCCAAGCCCTGAGCGCTGCCGCTCCGACAGCGCCATCAAAATGCCGATCGCGGCATAGAGTCCGGTGGTGATGTCGACCAGCGGCACGCCGATCCGCATCGGTCCGCTTTCCCTGGAGCCAGTCGCCGCGATCATGCCGGTCATGGCCTGGATGATGGCATCGTAGCCGGGATTGCCGCCGCGCGGGCCGTCGGCGCCGAAACCGCAGATCCGGCAATGCACGAGGCGCGGAAATCTTTCGCGCAGCACCTCGTTGCCGATGCCCCATTTCTCCAGCGTGCCGGGCTTGAAATTCTCGATCAGGACGTCGGCCGTCTCCAGCATCTTGAGCAGCACGGCGCGGCCGCCTTCGGAGGCGAGGTCGAGGCCGATCGAGCGCTTGTTGCGGTTGATGCCGACGAAGTAGGCCGCGTCCTCCTCATGGAAGGGAGGTCCCCACTCGCGCACCTCATCGCCCGCGGGCGGCTCGACCTTGATTACGTCGGCGCCGTGGTCGGCGAGAATCTGCGTGCAATAGGGGCCGCCGAGCACGCGCGTGAGATCGATGACGCGCAGTCCACTCATCGCACCGATTGCTACTTCGGAAGTCATGACGGCAACCTTCGTTTCGGCTCGTTGATCTCTGTTCGATCACAGGCCTAGCGAGGTTCGCAAGAGCCAGCAATGGCTCCCGGCGTAGAGCCGCATGCGCCGCCGCGGCCATCCCGCGACGTGGCGTAGCAAGGCGGCGAGTGGCTGGCTCGAGGGGGATCTCGGGCCAGCCAGGGTCGCCTTTGGCCTCACGCAACCTTCAGGCGGACGTCGACGTTGCCACGGGTCGCGTTGGAATACGGGCAAACCTGATGGGCCTTCTCGACCAGTGCCTCGGCCTCCGCGCGGGGAACGCCGGGCAGCGAAACCACGAGCTCGACGTCGAGGCCAAACCCGCCCGCCGAGCGCGGACCGATGCCGACCGTCGAGGTCACCGAGGTGTCGGCGGGAACCTTCGGCCCACCCTGGGAGGCCACGAACTTCATCGCGCCGATGAAGCAGGCGGCGTAGCCGGCCGCAAACAGCTGCTCGGGATTGTTGCCCGCGCCGCCTCCGCCGCCGAGCTCCTTCGGGGTGGTGAGCTTCACGTCCAGCGCGCCGTCGAGGGTCGCAGCATGGCCGTCGCGGCCTCCGGTGGCCTTGGCGCTGGTCTTGTAGAGGACATTCACGGACATCGTCGTCTCCCTGGTTTCCGGTTGGGGTGCGCCCATATTGCAGACAATTAGATTGCGCGCAATCTAAAATGGGGCAGCCTCACATTTAATTGTTCGCAATTGAATTGGCCGTCGCGGCGTCTCACAATGCGAAGCGAATCTCGAAAGGTTCTCCATGGCTCGGAAACAACTGGCCGCCGACCAGCCGCTGCGGCTCGACAACCAGATCTGCTTTGCGGTCTATTCGGCCGCGCATGCCTTCAACCGCGTCTACAAGCCGCTGCTGGACCGGCTCGGCCTGACCTATCCGCAATATCTGGTGATGCTGGTGCTGTGGGAACGCGACGGCGTGCCGCTGAAGGATATCGGCGAGCGGTTGTTTCTGGATTCCGGCACGCTCACGCCGCTCCTCAAGCGCCTCGAGGCCGCGCAACTCGTCAAGCGCACGCGCTCGACCGAGGACGAGCGCAAGGTGCTGATCGCGCTGACGCCGCAGGGACAGGCATTGAAAGACAAGGCGCGCAGCGTGCCGCAGTCGATCCTGGCCGCATCCGACTGCACGGTGCCCGAACTGGTCGCGATGAAAAACGAGATCGTCGCGTTGCGCGATCGGCTGAATGCGGTGATTGGGGAGTAGGGCGGGCGGCTCTAGCAGAGCCGTTTTTTCGAGAAGGCGCGGCCTGAGTGCGACTTGAGATATTTCTCGAACGCCAAGGCTTTCAGTTTGTCAGGGAAAGCGCAGTACCAGACCAGCTTCCACGGCTTGAACTTCGCGGTGTGAGCGGATCTGCCGGCGTTGTGCTCCGGGACCCGTCGCTTCAGATCTTCCGTGGCACCGATGTATTCCTGATCAGGAAACTCGATGCTGCGGATGATGTAGACGTACCACATTGATGGCTCACGTCGGGGCAGTCGTCTGAGGGGAAGCGGGGATAGAACGTGTGGCAGTCCGTCTTCGCCCTTCGGGCACCGCGCGGCTGCGCCACGCGTAGCCCGAAGGGCGGAGCGTGGTGGAGCCAGGCGGGATCGAACCGCCGACCTCTTGCATGCCATGCAAGCGCTCTCCCAGCTGAGCTATGGCCCCTTAACCATCCGGCACGCCTTGGGCAGCGCGTCGGGAAAGACCCAGAACCACAGTTCTGGAATTATCTCAAGTCTCTTCATCACCTCCGACATCACCAATGATGTCGGTTACGTCCTCATCACCCTCTTCGTCGTCGGCGATGAAGGTCGAATCATCGTCATCGTCGTCCTCGAGGGTCTCATCGACCTCGATGTCGTCCTCTGATTCGGGCACGGCGGCCTTGACCTTGCCGGTGTTCTCCTCGGCATCGGCCTCCTCGAGGGAGACCATCTCTTCGGTCTCGGCCGGTTCCGGCGCGGTGTCCTGGGCCACGCTGCGCGCTTCGGCGCCGCGGGTCGGGCGCGCCGGCGCCACCGGCGCAATCGGCACCACCTCGCCAGTATATGGCGAGATCACCGGATTCTTGTTGAGGTCATAGAACTTCTTGCCCGTGGTCGGGCAAATGCGTTTGGTTCCGAGTTCGGACTTGGCCACGGCAGGAATCCTGGGAATGTCTGAAAAGCGGTGCTTCACTTGGCTAGTTGGCGGCCCGCTGTCAATAGCGCATTGCGGAGGAAAGACATGCCCGTGACGGCGGACTGACCATGTGATACCTGCGCCCGCGAGCCCCCGGGGACCATTCGAGGTCCACCTGCGGGCATTCAAGGACACAATCTTGGCTCATTCCGACCAACCGAGACCACTTCAGTCCCGCGCCAGCGGCGCTCTGACCGGGAACGTACGGGTCCCCGGGGACAAGTCGATTTCGCACCGCTCGCTCATTCTGGGCGCGCTGTCGGTCGGCGAAACTCGGATCAATGGCCTCCTGGAGGGCGAGGACGTCCTCAACACCGCCAAGTCCATGCAGGCGCTCGGCGCCACGGTCGAGCGCACCGGGGATTTTGCCTGGCGCGTGCGCGGGGTCGGCGTGGCCGGCTTTGCGCAGCCCAACGCGCCCCTGGATTTCGGGAACTCGGGGACCGGCTGCCGGCTGGTGATGGGGGCCGTCGCAGGCTGCCCGATCTCGGCGGTATTCGACGGCGACGCCTCGCTGCGCAGCCGTCCCATGGGCCGGGTGCTCGATCCGCTGGAGAAAATGGGAGCCAAGGTCGTCGCCGTTGGCGAGGGCGGTCGTCTTCCGCTGACGCTCCAGGGCGCGCGCGATCCCCTGCCGATCACCTACAAGACGCCCGTGGCCTCGGCCCAGATCAAGTCGGCCGTGCTGCTGGCGGGCCTGGCCGCGCCGGGGACGACGACCGTCATCGAGAGCGAGGCGAGCCGCGACCACACCGAGCTGATGCTCAAGCATTTTGGCGCCGATATCACGTCGGTAGCGGAAGGCCGGCATGGTCGCCACATCACACTCGTCGGCCAGCCTGAGCTGCACGGCGCCGCTGTCGTGGTGCCCGCCGATCCTTCCTCGGCAGCCTTTCCGGTCGTTGCCGCGCTGATTGCCGAAGGCTCCGATGTCGTGCTGTCCGACATCATGACCAATCCGCTGCGCACCGGGCTCTTCACGACGCTCCGCGAAATGGGCGGCTCGATCGAGGAGAGCGAGGTTCGCGGCGATGCCGGCGAGCCGATGGCGAGCTTGCGCGTGCGCGCCTCGAAACTGCGCGGCGTCGAGGTGCCGCCGGAGCGCGCGCCGTCGATGATCGACGAGTATCTGGTGCTCGCGGTGGCGGCGTCCTTCGCCGAAGGCACGACCATCATGCGCGGCCTGCACGAGCTGCGAGTCAAGGAATCCGATCGGCTGGCGGCGACCGCCGACATGTTGCGCGTCAACGGCGTGAAGGTCGAGATCTCCGGCGATGATCTGATCGTCGAGGGCAGGGGCCACGTGCCCGGCGGCGGTCTCGTCGCCACCCATATGGATCACCGGATCGCAATGTCGGCGCTGGTGATGGGCTGCGCGTCCGACAGGGGCATAAAGGTCGACGACACCGCCTTCATCGCCACCAGCTTTCCCGACTTCATTCCGATGATGCGTTCGCTGGGGGCCGATTTTTCATGATCATCGCCATCGACGGCCCCGCGGCCTCCGGCAAGGGCACGCTCGGCAAGCGCCTCGCACATCATTACGGCTATCGTCACCTCGATACCGGCGTGATCTACCGCGCTGTCGCCCATGCGCTGATCCAGGCGGGCGCCGACCTGCGTGACGAGGCGGCCGCCGTTGCGGTGGCTTTGGAACTTGATCCGGAAAAATTCGGCAATCCCGTCCTCAAGACCCAGCAGATCGGCGAGGCCGCCTCCATGGTCTCCGCAATTCCCAGGGTTCGCGAGGTCCTGGTCAATTTTCAGCGGCAATTCGCCCTCGACCCGCCCGGCGCTGTCCTCGACGGCCGCGATATTGGAACCGTGATCTGCCCCGATGCGGACGTGAAGATCTTCGTCGTCGCCGACCCCAAGGTCCGTGCCCATCGCCGCACCATGGAGGCCAGGGCACGGGGCGAGGAGGCGGACGAAGCGGCCGTGCTGGCCGACATCATTGCGCGCGACGAACGCGACCAGAATCGGCCGATTGCGCCCCTGAAACCTGCCCCCGATGCTTACTTGCTAGATAACTCCCAACTGGATATAGAAGGCGGCGTCCGGGCCGCCATCGACATCATCGAGGCCGTTCGAGCGGGCCGTCCGCGGGTTTAAGCCGCGGTCGTCATTGGAGGAAGAGCCCGCTCCCGTTCTTGAAGGTCGATATTCCGATCCCCGTTTTGGGACCGGCGACGATTTGAGGCTCCGGCAACAATTCAACGTATCGAACGCGCGGGCTCTCGCCGGCCCGCTCTTGCTGCTTTCAGGGGAAGACCCGGGGCAGCGAGCGGTCGCTCGAAGGTTTTGCGGACCTTCCGACACTGCGCGCGCGATACGCCCATCAACCCAACGGCCGGCAAAACGTCCGCAACTGGAGAACAAATGGCTTCGACTTCCGCTAATACCTACAGCCCCTCGCGTGACGATTTCGCCGCGATGCTCGATGAGTCCTTTGCAGGTGGTAATCTGCAGGAGAGCTCCGTCGTCAAGGGCAAGGTTGTTGCAATCGAAAAGGACATGGCCGTCATCGACGTCGGCCTGAAGACCGAGGGCCGCGTCGCGCTGCGCGAATTTTCCGGCCCCGGCCGTGAGAGCGACCTCAAGGTCGGCGATGAGGTGGAAGTATTCCTCGATCGCATCGAAAACGCCCTCGGCGAGGCCGTGCTGTCGCGCGACAAGGCGCGCCGCGAAGAGAGCTGGGGCAAGCTCGAGAAGGCGTTCCAGAACAACGAAAAGGTCAACGGCGTCATCTTCAACCAGGTCAAGGGCGGCTTCACCGTCGACCTCGACGGCGCCGTGGCGTTCCTGCCGCGCTCGCAGGTCGACATCCGCCCGATCCGCGACGTTGCGCCGCTGATGAACAACTCGCAGCCGTTCCAGATCCTCAAGATGGATCGCCGCCGCGGCAACATCGTCGTCTCCCGCCGCACGGTGCTGGAAGAGACCCGCGCCGAGCAGCGTCAGGAGCTGGTGCAGAACCTCGAAGAGGGTCAGGTCATCGACGGCGTGGTCAAGAACATCACCGACTACGGTGCGTTCGTTGATCTCGGCGGTATCGACGGCCTCCTGCACGTCACCGATATCGCGTGGCGCCGCGTCAACCACCCGACCGAGGTGCTCTCGATCGGCCAGACCGTGAAGGTCAAGATCATCAAGATCAACCACGAGACGCACCGCATCTCGCTGGGCATGAAGCAGCTGCTGGACGATCCGTGGCAGGGCATCGAAGCCAAGTACCCGCTGGGTGCGCGCTTCACCGGCCGTGTCACCAACATCACCGACTACGGCGCGTTCGTCGAGCTCGAGCCGGGCATCGAGGGCCTGATCCACGTCTCCGAGATGTCGTGGACCAAGAAGAACATGCACCCCGGCAAGATCGTCTCGACCTCGCAGGAAGTCGAAGTGCAGGTGCTGGAAGTCGATTCCGTCAAGCGCCGTATCTCGCTCGGCCTCAAGCAGACCATGCGCAACCCGTGGGAGGTCTTCGTCGAGAAACATCCGACCGGTTCGGTGGTCGAGGGCGAAGTCAAGAACAAGACCGAGTTCGGTCTGTTCCTGGGTCTCGAGGGCGACGTCGACGGCATGGTTCACCTCTCCGACCTCGACTGGAAGCTTCCGGGCGAGCAGGTGATCGACAACTACAAGAAGGGCGACGTGGTGAAGGCCGTGGTGCTCGATGTGGACGTCGAGAAGGAGCGTATCTCGCTCGGCATCAAGCAGCTCGAAGGCGACCCATTCGCCGAGCCGGGCGATGTCAAGAAGGGCGCGGTCGTGACCTGCGAGGTGCTCGAAGTGAAGGAAGCCGGGATCGAGGTGAAGATCACCGGTACCGACTTCACCACCTTCATCAAGCGCTCCGAGCTCGCCCGTGACCGCAACGACCAGCGCGCCGAACGCTTCGCCGTCGGCGAGAAGGTCGATGCCCGCGTCATCCAGTTCGACAAGAAGGCCCGCAAGGTCCAGGTGTCGATCAAGGCGCTCGAAGTTGCCGAGGAGAAGGAAGCCATCGCGCAGTACGGCTCCTCTGATTCGGGGGCGACGCTCGGTGACATCCTCGGCACCGCGCTCAAGAACCGCGGCGAGAACAAGTAAGCGTTACGCTTGTTTCGCAAACATCAAAGCCCCGGCATTTTGCTGGGGCTTTTTTGCGCCCGTAGCCCGGATGGAGCGCAGCGAAATCCGGGTATCTTTGCGCGGCGAGCCGATCCCGGATTATGCTGCGCTCCATGCGGGCTACGCGGTTACCAGCCTTGCTTTCTTCAAATTGCGTCGCAATTGATGTATCCAGATAAGCCGATGGTCACGCTGCGACTGCAAAAGGCGTGAGCCCACATATTTGGAGATTTTTCGATGTCGCTCGATTCGGACATCATCGTCGATCGCCGCCGGATCCGCCGCAAGCTGACATTCTGGCGCGTCGCTGCCGCGCTGGTCGCGATCGCGGCGATTGCGGGCTTTGCGCTCGTCGCGACGCCGGGCGTGCGCGGTACATTCGCGTCCGCCGGCTCGATCGCGCGCGTCCAGATCGATGGTCTGATCCGCAGCGATTCCGAGCGCACCCAGGCGCTGGAGCGGCTGGAGAATTCCCGCGCGGCCGCTGTCATCGTTCACATCAATTCGCCGGGCGGCACCACCGCCGGCTCCGAGCAGCTCTATGATTCGCTGACGCGGCTGAAGGCGAAGAAGCCGCTCGTCGTGGTGGTCGAGGGGCTTGCCGCTTCCGGTGGCTACATCACCGCGATCGCAGCTGACCACATCATCGCCCAGCAAAGCTCGCTGGTCGGCTCGATCGGCGTGCTGTTCCAATATCCGAACGTCGCCGATCTCCTGAAGATCATCGGCGTGAAGGTCGAGGAGGTGAAATCCTCGCCGTTGAAGGCTGCGCCGAACGGCTTCGAACCCACCAGCCCCGAAGCGCGGGCCGCGCTCGATGCACTGGTGAAGGACTCCTACGCCTGGGTCAAGGGACTGGTGAAGGAGCGCCGCGGCATGGATGACGCGCAGCTCGAGAAAGTCGCCGATGGCCGCGTTTTCACCGGTCGGCAGGCGATCGAGCTGAAGCTGATCGACCAGCTCGGCGACGAGAAAACTGCGGTGACATGGCTCGTCGAGCAGAAGGGCGTCAAGAAGGACCTGCCGGTTCGCGACTACAAGCTCGAGCCCCGCTTCGGCGATCTGCCATTCCTCAAGTCGGCGGCCACCGTCACGCTCGAAGCCATCGGTTTGAGCTCGCTGGCGCATCAGATCGAGCGCAGCGGCGTCACGCAGGCGGTCGATCGGATCGGTTTGGACGGAATGCTCGCGCTGTGGCAGCCCGCCGCGTCAAATTGACCGGGAACCGGGCGAGGCCGAGAGGGTTTTCCCGTTCGGCTTGTGCTGTGACAGACCCCCTTTCAGACCTTTGTCACGCACTTTAGCGCTGTCCAAGCTTGATTTAGCGTCTTGACAGATCAAGGCATTTTCACGGAAATGGTCATCCGCACGCTTCCGGGTCCTATCTCTCGATGATCAAATCCGAACTTGTTCAGCGTATCGCCGAGCACAACCCGCACCTTTACCAGCGGGATGTCGAGAACATTGTGAATGCGATCCTCGAGGAGATCGTCGCAGCGCTCGCGCGCGGCGATCGGGTCGAGCTGCGCGGCTTCGGTGCTTTTTCGGTGAAGCATCGCCCCGCGCGCGCAGGGCGCAATCCGCGCACCGGCGCCCATGTGCCCGTCGACCAGAAGAGCGTCCCGTTCTTCAAAACGGGCAAGGAAATGCGCGAGCGGCTGAACCGCGACCATCCGGACCCTGGCGCGCCAGACTAGGGCCGACGCCCAGGTTTACCGGCGTGGCCGCTTGATGCGGCCACAAGCATGATTCAAGGCGAGCGATCGAGATGCGAAAATTCCTGACCGCGTTGATCGTGATTCCGTTCTTCCTGCTGCTCGTGGTCTTCGCCGTCGCCAACCACCATTTCGTCACGGTTTCCTTCGACCCCTTCAATTCGGCCGATCCGTCGCTGTCGGTCGCCCTGCCGTTGTTCCTGCTCCTGATCCTGGTGGCGTTTCTGGGAGTGCTGGCCGGTGGCTGTGCCGTCTGGTTCGGCCAGCGGCATTGGCGGCGGGCGGCGCGCCGGCACGAGGCCGATGCGCGCTCGGCGAGGTCCGAATTGGCGGACTTGAGGGCCTCCGCGGCCGCCTCGCGGCCCGATCCGCAGCGGCTGCCGGTCCTCCCCACCGGGGCCGGCCTTTACGGTCCCGTCGGGCGAGACAAGCAGCGCGCGACGTTGTAGAAGCGGCCGCATCGAAAACCCCGTTTTTCCGGCCGCGGCTTCGCGGCCTCCTTGCGCTTCGAGACCATGACCCTGCTCGTCAAAATCTGCGGCCTGTCCACGCGCGAGACGCTTGACGTCGCGCTCGACGCCGGCGCCGACATGGTGGGGTTCGTGTTCTTTCCACCCTCGCCCAGGCATCTGTCGCTGGAAACCGGGCGGGATCTCGGCCGGCAGGTCAAGAAGCGTGCGCTGAAGGTCGCGCTCACGGTGGATGCCGACGACGCGACGCTCGACAACATCATGGACGCGCTGTCGCCGGACATTCTTCAGCTCCACGGCAAGGAGAGCACCGCGCGGCTGCGCGACATCAAGCAGAGGTTCGGCCGCCCGGTGATGAAGGCGCTGCCGATCGAGACGGCGGCCGATCTCGCGGTGCTGCCCGGCTACGCCGCGGTCGCCGACCGCATCCTGTTCGATGCCCGTCCGCCGAAGGACGCAACCCGGCCTGGCGGGCTGGGCGCGCCCTTCGACTGGCACCTTTTGGAAAACCTCGATCTGAAGCTGCCCTATATGGTCTCCGGCGGGTTGCACGCCCAGAACGTCGCAGAGGCCCTGCGACTCACCGGCGCCGGCGGCGTCGATGTCTCCTCCGGGGTCGAGAGCGCCCCCGGCGTGAAGGACCCGGAGATGATCAAAGCCTTTATTCGCGCGGCGCGCGCCACCCAAGAGTTGAGCGTACGATGAACATCGCCAAACCAAACTCCTACCGCAGCGGCCCGGACGAGCGCGGCCATTTCGGCATCTTCGGCGGGCGCTTCGTCGCCGAAACCCTGATGCCGCTGATCCTCGATCTGGAGAAGGCCTACAACGCGGCCAGGGCCGATCCGGCCTTCCAGGCCGAGATGAACGGCTATCTCAAGAACTATGTCGGCCGGCCCTCGCCGCTCTATTTCGCCGAGCGCCTCACCGAGCATCTCGGCGGCGCAAAAATCTACTTCAAGCGCGAGGAGCTGAACCACACCGGCTCGCACAAGGTGAACAACGTGCTTGGCCAGATCATGCTGGCGCGGCGCATGGGCAAGAAGCGCATCATCGCCGAGACCGGCGCCGGCCAGCACGGCGTCGCCACCGCGACGCTTTGCGCGCGCTTCGGCCTGGAATGCGTGGTCTATATGGGCGCCGTCGACGTCGAGCGGCAGCAGCCCAACGTCATCCGCATGGAGATGCTGGGCGCCAAGGTGTTTCCGGTGCAATCGGGCACGCGCACGCTGAAGGACGCCATGAACGAGGCGCTGCGCGACTGGGTCACCAACGTGCACAACACCTTTTACTGCATCGGCACGGTGGCTGGTCCCCATCCCTATCCGACGCTGGTGCGTGACTTCCAGTCGGTGATCGGCAATGAGACCAAGGTGCAGATGCAGGAGGTCGAAGGCCGGCTGCCCGATTCGCTCGTCGCCTGCATCGGCGGCGGCTCCAATGCCATGGGCCTGTTCCATCCCTTCCTCGACGATCCCTCGGTCGAGATCTTTGGCGTCGAGGCTGCGGGCCACGGGCTCACGCAATTGCATGCGGCCTCGATCGCGGGCGGCCGTCCCGGCGTGCTGCACGGCAACCGCACCTATCTCCTGATGAACGAGGACGGCCAGATCCAGGACGCGCACTCGATCTCGGCCGGTCTCGACTATCCCGGCATCGGCCCCGAGCATTCCTGGCTGCACGAGATCGGCCGCGTCAACTATCTCTCCGCGACCGACGACGAGGCGCTCGCAGCATTCCAGCTATTGTCGCGGCTCGAAGGCATCATCCCGGCGCTGGAGCCCGCGCATGCCATCGCCAAGGTGATGGAGCTCGCGCCGAAGCGGCCCAGGGATCACTTGATGGTCGTCAATCTCTCCGGCCGCGGCGACAAGGACGTCCCGCAAGTCTGCGATATCCTGAGGGGCAAGACCAAGTGACCACGCGTATCGATACCCGCTTTGCCGAGCTGAAGAAGCAGGGCCGCTCGGCCTTCGTCACCTTCGTGATGGCTGGCGATCCCGATCCGGCGACGTCGCTCGAGATCATCAAGGCATTGCCGAAGGCCGGCGCCGACGTGATCGAGCTCGGCATGCCCTTCACCGATCCGATGGCCGACGGCCCGTCGATCCAGGCAGCGGGCCTGCGCGCGCTCAAGGTTGGCATGACGCTCAAGAAGACGCTCGAGCTCGTGCGCGGCTTCCGCAAGGACGACAATGCCACGCCGATCGTGCTGATGGGCTACTACAATCCGATCTACATCTACGGCGTCGACAAGTTTCTCGCCGATGCCAAGACCGCCGGCGTCGATGGCCTCATCATCGTCGATCTGCCACCGGAGGAAGACGACGAGCTCTGCCTGCCCGCGATGAAGGCCGGCCTCAACTTCATCCGCCTGGCGACACCGACGACCGACGACAAGCGCCTGCCGGCCGTGCTCGCCAACACCTCGGGCTTCGTCTACTACGTCGCCATCACTGGCATCACCGGTGCGGCTGCTGCCGATGCCACGGCCGTGAGCGAGGCGGTTGCGCGCATCAAGCGGCATACAAAATTGCCGGTCTGCGTCGGCTTCGGCATCCGGACGCCGGATGCTGCCCGCGCCATCGCATCGCACGCCAATGGCGCGGTGGTCGGCACCGCGCTGGTCGATGCCCTCAAGAACAGCCTCGATGCGGAGGGGCGCGCCACCGGCAAGACCGTTGACGCCGTCGCCGAATTGACCGCATCCCTCGCCCAGGGCGTGCGGGGCGCGCCGCAGGCGGCGGAATAGGCCATAATTCCGCTTCTAAAGCGCGATGAGGTTGAGTTGAATCGTCATCGCGCTTTAGCTCTTTGTTTGAGCATGATCTTGTCGGAAAACCACTTCACACTTTTCCGGATCATGCTCTAACGCGGGCCACATAGCGGCTTGCCGGGGAAAGTCCCGGCCGCCATATATCTCTTCAAGCCATCCCAGGGCGGGATGGCTAATCGGAGCAAACCATGAACTGGCTCACCAATGTGGTCCGGCCGAAAATCCGCAACATGCTGCGGCGGGAGACGCCGGAGAATTTGTGGATCAAATGCCCGGATTCCGGGCAGCTCGTGTTCTACAAGGACGTCGAGGCCAACCAGTTCGTCATCCCCGGCTCGAACTATCACATGCGCATGGGCGCGGTGGCGCGGCTCAAGTCGATCTTCGACAACGAGACCTGGTTCGACGTCGCTCTGCCGGAGGTCGCCCCCGATCCGCTGAAATTCCGCGACGAAAAGAAATATGCCGATCGCATCAAGGATGCGCGCGCCCGCACCAATCTGAACGATGCGATCAAGGTCGGCTACGGCAAGCTCGAAGGCGCCGCCGTCGTCATCGCCGTGCAGGACTTTGACTTCATGGGCGGCTCGCTCGGCATGGCCGCGGGCGAAGCCATCGTGCGCGGGCTCGAGCTCGCGGTCGAGAAGAAGTCGCCGTTCATCGTGTTCGCAGCCTCGGGCGGCGCCCGCATGCAGGAAGGCATCTTGTCGCTGATGCAGATGCCGCGCACGACTGTCGCCGTGCAGATGCTGCGCGAAGCCAGGCAGCCCTACATCGTGGTGCTGACCAACCCGACCACCGGCGGCGTCACCGCGTCCTATGCGATGCTCGGCGACGTGCAGATCGCCGAGCCGGGTGCGCTGATCGGCTTTGCCGGCGCCCGTGTCATCGAGCAGACCATCCGCGAGAAGCTCCCCGAAGGTTTCCAGCGCGCCGAGTACCTGAAGGAGCACGGCATGGTCGACATGGTCGTGCACCGTCACGACCTGCGCCCCACCCTGGCGCGACTCTGCCGCCTCCTGACCAGGTCGCCGGCACTCGAGGTCGTGTCGAAATCAGCGCAGCCGGTGACGAGCGCGGCGCAGATCGTATCGGCCCCCGAAGTGGCGCCGGCCGCACCGCACGCGTGAACGCCTCCGCTGACAGCGCAAAGCCGTCGCTCGGTGCTGTAGTCGAGCGGCTCTCGGCACTGCATCAAAAGCGTATCGATCTCGGGCTCGAGCGGATGCATCGCCTGCTCGAGCGGCTCGGCCATCCCGAGCGCAAGCTGCCGCCGGTAATCCACATTGCCGGCACCAACGGCAAGGGCTCGACGCTTGCCTATCTCCGCGCAACGCTCGAAGCAGCAAACCTGCGCGTTCACGCCTATACCTCGCCGTATCTGGTCCGGATCAACGAATGCTTCCGGCTCGGCCGCCTCAATGGCGGCGTGCTGGTCGGTGACGACGAGCTGCGTGCCGCGCTTGAGGAGGTCGAGCGCGTCAATGCCGGCGAGGCCGCGACCGTGTTCGAGCTCAAGACCGCCGCCGCCTTTCACTTGTTCGCGCAAAATCCGGCCGATGTGGTGCTGCTCGAAGTCGGCCTCGGCGGACGACTCGATTCGACCAACGTGATCGATACGCCCGCGGCCTCCGTGATCACGCCGATCAGCATGGACCACATGGATTTCCTCGGGGATAGCTTGAGCGCGATTGCCGGCGAGAAAGCAGGGATCATCAAGCGAGGCGTGCCCGTGATATCGGCCGAGCAGACGGGCGAGGCGACGGCGGTGATCGAAGCGCAGGCCAAGCGCATGCGTGCGCCGCTGTTTGCTGCAAACGAGGGCTGGCACGTCAATGTCGAGCACGGACGTCTCGTCTATTCCGACGATCGCGGTCTGATGGATCTTGCGGCGCCGCGCCTGTTCGGCCGTCACCAGTTCGACAATGCCGGCCTTGCGATCGCGACGCTGCGCGCGTTGAGCGCCTTCAAGATACCTCATGCGGCGTTCGAAGCCGGAATCCTCGGTGCCGAATGGCCGGCGCGGATGCAGCGGATCACCTCCGGAGCGCTGCTCGGCTGGGGACCACGGGGCTCCGAGATCTGGCTCGATGGCGGACACAACGCGGAGGGCGGCCGCGTCGCGGCCGCCGCGCTCGGCGATCTCGAGGAGCGGGTGTCGCGTCCCCTGGTCGTGATTGCCGGGATGATGGCCAACAAGGACGCGCAGGGGTTTCTGGCCAATTTCGCCGGCCTTACCCGCCACATCATCGCGGTGCCGATCCCGGAAACCGAGAACGCCATGCCGGTCGACCGGCTTGCGGATGCCGCGCGCAGCTTTGGCATGCGCGTCGAGATCGCGCCCGGCGTCGAGGCCGCGCTGCGCGCGCTGTCACGGCTCGCCCATGACGTGCCGCCGCGCATCCTGATCACCGGCTCGCTTTACCTCGCCGGTCACGTGCTCGACATCAACGGCACGCCTCCTGCATGAAACTCTCGTGTCCCGGACGCGGCGCGGCATGTCATGACGCGACGCAGAGCCGGGACCCAGTGCTTGTTTTGTGGGCCCCGGCTCTGCAGCGCATCACTACGTGCTGCGCTGCGTCCGGGGCACGAGATTGGGAACGACGATGCGTTTTGCCGCGATTGCCGACGTCCATGGAAACTATCTCGCGCTGGAGGCGGTGCTGGCCGATATCCGTGCACACGGCATCAAGGACATCGTCAATCTCGGCGACATGCTGAGCGGGCCGCTCGATGCACGACGGACGATCGATATCCTGATGTCTCTGGACGCCGTGCACGTACTCGGCAACCACGATCGCTATCTGCTCGACCGTCCTCCGGAGAAGATGGGCTCATGGGATCGTCCCGCCCATGGGCAGCTAGACGGTTCTCATCTTGACTGGCTACGCGCGCAGCCGATGACGCGCGTGTTTCGTGACCAGGTGTTCCTCTGCCACGCGACGCCGGAGGACGACGAGGTCTATTGGCTCGATACCGTTCATTCCGATGGGACCGTTGCGATGTCGCCGCTGGATCGCATCGAGCAGCTCGCGCACGGCATCGCGCAATCCCTGATCCTCTGCGCGCACACGCATCTTGCGCGCGCCGTGCGGCTACGTGACGGTCGGACGATCGTCAATCCCGGCAGCGTCGGCAGCCCCGGCTATCGCGATGAGCATCCGTATCCGCACCTCGTCGAGGCCGGCACGCCGCACGCGCGCTATGCGATCCTCGAGCTGGTGAACGGTGCGTGGCAGATGACGTTCCGCCACATCGCTTACGATCACGAGGCGATGGCCGCGCTTGCGCGGCGCAACGGTCAGGGTGAGCTCGCGAACGCGCTCGCGACGGGGTGGATCAGATAGACATCTTCGCCGTACCGGGCGGGGCCTGCTTCAGCATCTTCATGGGATCCGCCACCTTCTGCTTCAGCTGCACGAAGGTGCATTGCCGCGGTGCCTTGTCGGGTCGCCAGCGCTGGATCGAGGTGCCGTGGCGAAAGCGTTCGCCGCTGAAATGGTCGTAGCAAACCTCCACAACCAGCTTCGGCTTGAGTGGGCACCATTTCGCCGAGCGTTCGGTGGACCACCGGCTTGGACCGCCCGGCGCGTTGCCGGTGAAGCCGGGCTCGCCGATCAGCGCTTCCAGCTTCTCGGTCAGCGCCGGCTTCTCCCCCTGCTTCATCGCCGAGGTGAAGCCGACATGGTGCAGGAGGCCCTTGTCGTCATAGAGCCCGAGCAGCAGCGAGCCGACCACCTTGCGGCCGGCGATCCTGTTGGTCGCATAGCGGAAGCCGCCGACCACGCAATCCGCGCTGCGAAATCGCTTGATCTTCTGCATGCCGTCGCGCGTTCCGGCCTGATAGGGCAGGTCGACGCGCTTGGCGATGACGCCGTCCGAGCCGCCGCCGGATCGTGCCAGCCATTTTTGCGCGGTGGCAGGGCTCAACGTAACCGGTGAGAGACGGAAGTTCGCACCGTTCCGGAAACTGATTTTCGCGAAAGCTTCCAGCGCCGGCCTTCGTTCGCTCAGTGGCTTCCCTGCAAGCTGCTTGTCTTTGACGCTTTTCAGCAGATCGAACGCGAGAAAGAGCGCCGGCGTGTCCTGAGAGAGCTTCTTGACCCGGCTCGCGGCGGGATGAATTCGTTGCAGCAGCGCGTCAAAGGAAAAGCCCTTGCCCTGCAGCACGACGATCTCGCCGTCGAGCACGAAGCTGCGCGCCTTGAGCTTCAGTGCGGCGGCAACGAGCTCGGGAAAATAGCGCGCGAGATCCTCACCGGACTTGGAGCGAAGATCGACACTCTTGCCATCGCGCGAAAGCAGGCAGCGAAAGCCATCCCATTTCGGCTCGTACTGCCATTCCCGTCCGCGCGGGATAGCATCGACCGAGCGTGCCTCCATGGCAACGAGTGAGGTGGATCTGTGCGCGCGTTTTCCGGGAGGGGCAGGCAAGAGCGGGCCTCGTCAACTCAGGACATGCCTCCCAACGCAAAACGGCCGGCATTTCGCCGGCCGTTGTCGAAAATAATCGTCGCGAAAACGGATCAGACCGCAGCGGTGATCCACTGCTGCAGCTTTGCCTTCGGTGCTGCGCCGACCTGGCGCGAGGCCATCTCGCCGCCCTTGAAGATCATCAGGGTCGGGATCGACATCACGCCGTACTTCGACGCGGTCTTCGGGCTCTCGTCGACGTTGAGCTTGACGATCTTGACCTTGTCGCCCATCGCGCCGGCGATCTCGTCGAGCGCGGGGGCGATCATGCGGCAGGGGCCGCACCATTCGGCCCAGAAATCGACGACCACCGGGCCGTTCGCCTTGAGCACTTCGGCTTCGAAATCGGAATCAGAAACCTTACCAACGGCCATGGGGATACCTCGCACAATGAGAGAAGGGCGCGACGGGAATCGCGCCCGAGATCATGGCGTCAACCTATGAACGGCGCCTTGCCGGGTCAAGGATGCTCACGCCGACATGAAGGGATGCCAGCGCCGCGTCCAGCGCGGGAGCGGAAATCTCCATATATTCAAGGGTCTCGGTCCAGAGCAGGACCGCTCTGACCGGCGTTTGGGGATAAAGGGAGGAGAGCACGGCCCGGTACAGCGCGAGTTGGCGGACATAAGCCGCCGGCGCCTCCGCGGCGCTCTTCGGCGCCACCTGATTGGTCTTGAAATCGACGATCAGGACCTCCCTGGGGGTTACCACCAGCCGGTCGATCTGGCCCGACACCAGCGCTGGCGGCCGGCCGGATCGGTCCAGCCGGCCGACGATGGCGACCTCGGCGCGGCTGCCGGCGGCAAACACGGCGGCAAAACGCGGTGCGGCGATCAAGGCGAGCACCTTGTCGGCCAGCGCCACGCGGTCGGCCTCCGGCCAGTCCGCGGCGTTGCGCGCCATGAAGCCGAGCGCGGCCTCGCGCCGGCGGTCGGTGGCGATGTCGGGCAGGGATTGCAGCAGCCGGTGCACCAGCGTACCGCGCTGCAATGCAAGGGCCCGGGACTGGACCGATTCGCCTGTCCGGACAGCGCGGCCTCCCTCGGCGGCTTGGCCCGAGGGGCGCAGCGGATCGTCATCGAGGATTTCTTTCGGCGCTGGGGTACGCAGCCAGTCCGGCAGCGCGATTGTCTCGTCAACGGAGGTCGCAGGCGTGCCCAGCGGCGCGACGTCCTCCCGACGGGCAAAGCGGGTCACCTTTCCAAGCGGCGTCTCCATCGTCTGCTTCTCAAGGCCGGAACCGGCGAGGCCCTTGTCGACGAGGTCGTACCAGCAGAGCTTGCGCACCGTGTTCATGTTACCGGGCATGCAGCCGCCGACGATCAGCCGGTCGGCCGCGCGCGTCATTGCGACATAGAGCAGGCGGCGATATTCGTCCTCGGTCTCCTCGAGCATCGCCTTGCGCGCGTCGATGACGGGTTTCGGATCGTCCGCCTTCCGCCCGGCCCAGACCACGACCTCACTGCCATTGCCGCGCGGCACATGGATCAGGCGCAGGCGCTGCGTGTCCGCGGGCGAGGACGTGGTGTCGACCATGAACACCACGGAGGCTTCCAGACCCTTGGCGCCGTGCACGGTCATGACGCGGACCTCGTCGCGCGAGATCTCCATGTCGCGCTTCACCTCGGTGTCGGCCGAGCGCAGCCAGGCCATGAAACCTTGCAGCGAGGCCGGCGCCTTGCGCTCGTAGTTGAGCGCGAGCTCCAAGAATTCGTCGAGCGCATCGTTGGCTTCAAAGCCGAGCCGGCGCAGGATGCGCGCGCGGCCTTCGTCGCCGCCAAGCAGCCAGGCATAGAATGCGAACGGCGTCTCATTGCGCGCGTGGACGTCGCAGGCTTCCAGCCGGCGCTGCACGGCTGTGAATTTCTCGCTTGTCCGCGCGTGCTCGGCCAGCGCACGGCGCAGCGATCCCTTACGGTCCCAGGCGAGTGCAAACAGGTCGTCATCGTCGAGGCCGAACAGCGGGCTCTTCAGCGCCACCGCGAGCGCAAGATCATCCTGTGGCAGGAGCAGCGCATCGGCGAGGTTCATCAAATCGATGATCGCGATGTGCTCGGTCAGCTTCAACCGGTCGGCGCCGGCGACGGGGATGCCGGCGTGCTTCAGCGCCTGGATCACCGCGTCGAACGCGTTGCCGCGCCGCCGCACCAGGATCAGCATGTCGCCATAGCGCAGCGGCCGCCGCTCACCTTCGTGACCCGTCAGCGTGCCACTCTCCACCAGACGCTTGATCTCGGCCTGGATGCGGCGGGCGAGCTTCACCTCGGGGCTGGTGACGGAAACGCCGTCGAATGGCGCGCGCCAGCCTTCGATGTCCTGCCTGTCGTCGGCTTCCGCAAGGTCCCAAAGCTCGATCAGGCTCGGGCCGGCATCGCTGAGCGCATTGTGCAGGGGATGGCCGATCTCGATCGCGTGGATGCTCTTGTAGATGTCCGGCTCGCGGAACACGCGGTCGACCGAGTGCAGGATCGTGGCGCCCGAGCGAAATGAATAGGTGAACGCGACGGGATCGAATTTCAGCCCGGCTGCGGTGAATTTGCGGTGCAGCTCGCGCCGGCGCGCGTCGAATTCGTGCGGCGCGGCGCCCTGGAACGAGAAGATCGACTGCTTCTCGTCGCCGACGGCGAAGATGGTCCGGTTGAGGCCCTCACGCGCGCCCTCGCCGGCGGTGAACTCGGAGATGATGTGCGCGACGATGTCCCATTGCCGCGGGCTCGTGTCCTGCGCCTCGTCGATCAGCACATGATCGACGCCGCGGTCGAGCTTGTAGTGCACCCAGCCCGAGCTGATGCGGTTCAGCATCGTCAGCGTCTTGTCGATGAGGTCGTCGTAGTCGAGCAGCCCGCGCTCCTGCTTTTCGCGGCGGTAGTTCGCCGCCGCGGCGGTCGCAATGTGCAGGAGAGCCTCGGTGCGGTCGCGCACGGTGACCGCGCGGCGCTTCTCGATCAATGCGCCGAGGCGCAGCGCCTCGGCCTCGAACAGGCGCGCGACGGAGGGGTTGTGATCGCCGAACTTCCTGGTCAGCACGGCCTTGCGTGGCAGCTTCTCGTCGGTAAGGAAGACGCTGAGATAGGCATCGACCTGCGCGCTGCCGGAAAACACTTTTGCCGCACGCAGCCGCTCTGCCTGGTCGTTATCGGACTTGCTGCCGTCCTCCAGCGCAAAGGCGATGTCGTCCCAGCGCGATCGCGGCAGGAAGGGGCCATCGAGAATTTCAAGCTCGAGGTCTTCCATGCGGTCAGCGGCATCGACGCCCAGCACCGCCGCCATCTCCGCGGCAGCTGCCTCGGCGCTGCCGGCCGCATCGGTCCAGGCCATGAAGTGATCGCGGCTGAGGCAGGCTTCACGCACAACCTCCTTGAACGTGACGTCCGCGGCGTGCGCCATCGCCGTGAGCAAGGCGCGGCCGGTGACGCTATCAGGATCGCGCGCGGCCTCCAGCAGCACCTTCAGATTGGCGCGCTCCATCATGTCGGTCTGGTCGCGCTCGTCGATCACGGCGAAGCGTGCCGGCACGTTGGCCTCGAACGGGAACTGCTGGAGCAGTCGGGTGCACAGCGCGTGGATGGTCTGCACCTTCAAGCCGCCCGGCGTCTCCAGTGCACAGGCGAACAGCTTTCGCGCCTCACGACGCAGCTTTGCGGTGGGATAGGGGATCCCGGCGGCGCGGATCGCATCGTCAAGCGCTGTGTCATCCAGCGTCACCCAATGGCCGAGCGTCGTGAACACGCGCTCGGCCATGTTGGCGGCTGCCGCCTTGGTGAAGGTGATGCAGAGGATCTTTTCCGGAGGCACGCCCGACAGCAACAGGCGGATGACCCGCTGCACCAGCACATGCGTCTTGCCCGAGCCGGCATTGGCCGACACGAAGGCCGATGCGTTCGGGTCGGTGGCGCGCGCCTGCGTCGCGCGCACGGCATCAGGGATGGGGCGCGGCGCCTTCACCATTCCTCGATCCCTAAGCCGCCGGCGGCGGACCATTCCTTGATACGTGCGAGATCGTCATAGCTGCCGTAGCGGTTGGTCCACATCGGCAGGTTCAACGAGGTGTAGGCCTGGTTCTCGTCCTCGAAGGCGCGGATCAGCGCTTCCAGCTTGTTTCGCGCTTCCGTGGCTGCGGTGTCCGGCGGCTGCGGTGTGTCACTCGGCTTGATCTTGAGCTCCAGGATGCGCTCCTCGCCCGGCGGATTGTTGCCGCTCAGCCGAACGTAAACGAGCTGGCTGACGGATGAGCCGGCGTCGATGTCGGGAAAACCGCCCTCGCGCAGGATCGCCGCTTCCAGCGTGAGCTGCGGCGACAATCCCATGCGCACCTGCTTGCCGGTCGGCGGCTGGCCGGTCTTGTAGTCGAGGATCGCGTAACCGCCGCCCTGGCGCTGCTCGATGCGATCGGCGCGCGCGGAGAGATAAAACGTGCGCTCATTGTCGAGCGGGATTGATATCTCGCCGCGGGTCTCGGCGGCGATCGCCTCGATCGCGTCGCGCCGCGCCTGCTCCCATTCGCCAAACCAGCGTGCGATACGCTGGAAACGCGGCCACCACAACGCCCGCGCTTCCGGGCGCTCCATCAGCGGCGCAAAATGCTTTTCGCCGATCGCACGCAGGACACGCACCGGATCCTGCGGCAAGCGGGCGGCATAGACTTCCGTGAACTCGCCCAGGGCATCGTGGATGGCAGAGCCGCGGTCGGCAGCGGAGAGCGGCATGTCGACGGGATCGAGCGCGTCGAGCCGCAAAATGTATTTTGCGTAGATCGTGTAGGGATCGCGCAGCCAATCCTCGATCGCGGTGACCGACAGCTTCAGCGGCCGCGTTGCGCGCGGCGGCCGCGGCTCGGGCTGCTTGATCGGCTTGACCTCGTCGGGCTGATCCAGCGCGCTCGCGAACAGGACATATTTTTCACCTGCGCGTTTTGCCGCCTTCCAATGCTCGTCGCCCGCGACCGCTTCCAGCCGGTGCAGGAAGCGCGAGGCCACCGCCGGCGCGCCGCCGGCCTTGGCGGAATGGGTCAGGATCACCTCGTCGGCGCCGAGCAGCTGCGCGAAGTCATGCGCGGAGAGGCCGATGCGGCGCTCCGGCAGATCGAGACCGAGCTCGTGCCGCATCGGGCGGCTGAGCCAGGGATCGATGCGCGGCGAGGGTGGCCACACGCCTTCGATAAGCCCGCCGACGATGATGCGGTCGGCCTGCATCAGGCGCGATTCCAGAGGACCATAGATCTGGAGCCGCGCGCCGGGCTTGTCCGGCCGCCGCACCGCGCGGTCGCCGAACGCGGTCTGGAACACGTCGGCATAGTCTGGCAGCGGAACCACCAGCCCGCTCGTCGTGCCGCCGCGCAGGAGATCGTCGAAGGCGGCGGCGAGCGCCAACCCTTCGCGATCCTCGAACGCAAGCGCGATGCCCTGCTCGTCGCGCGACAGCGCGATCAGGATCTCGCGATGGCGATGCGCGAGCTCGGCGAAATCGTGAGGTTTTGACGATGCCAGACTCTCGATCGGCGCCAGCGCCGCCTGCAACGCCGCGATCAGTGCCTGGATACGATCGAGGTTTTCGGCCTTCAGCCGTGCGCGGGGCTCATTTCGATGCAGAGCGGAGACCTCGCTCCGCCAGAGTTTTCCAAGCTCATCGCGGAAGCGGGTGAACTCGCGCGAGAGCCCCGCCGTGCCGGGCGGCGGGCGGGTGCCGCGCAACACCGCGAGCTCCAAGCCCTCGATTGCGGCCGTCCACGCACCGGGCACCGCGCCGAGCCGGCACAGCGGATGCTTCAGCAGCGCAAGCAAGGTCGGCGGCTCCAGGCCCTTGGTCGCAACTTCCGCCGCAAGGCGCGCAAACGTGCCGGCGGAGGTTTCCATCAGCACGTCGCCGCCGGAATCGTCGAAGGCGAGATCCCAGCGCGCGAGCGCCGCCATCACCCGCCGCGCGAGCGCGCGATCCGGTGTCACCAGCGCGGCGGATTTGTCGAGATGCCGCGCCTCGCGCATCGCAATCGCAATCGCGAGCGCTTCCATCTCGGGATTGGGCGCCTCGACGACGGCGAGCCCTTTCATGCCGGCGGCGATCTTGCCGGCGACATCGCGCTGCTTCAGCCGGTCGTGCCACCTCTCGGTCGCGCTTGACGGCCGCATCACTTCGGAAGCGAGGAGATCGCGTCCGCCTTCCGCCGGCGGTTGGAGGATATCGACGTCGCTGCGCTTGATGCCGAAGCGCTGCAGCAGCGCGTGCATGGCATATTGCGGATGATTGGAGGCGGGATGTTCCGCGAACTGGCCCAGCGCATCGCGCACGCCGCCGATGGTTCTCCAGGCGTCCTCGTCGAGATCGGTGTCGAGTCCCGGCAGCACCACTGCGCCATGCGGGAGCGAAGCAACCGCGTGCAGGAATTTGGCGGTGGCCGGCATCGAACCGGTCGAGCCCGCTGCGATCACGGGTCCTGTGCGATGCGCGGTCAGCCGCTTTGCCTCTGCGGCGATCAGTTGATCGCGCCGCGCCGCGGGTTCGATCCGGTTGATCTCGGCGAGATGGCTCGGCCAGGCCTCGCGCGCGATGCGCAGGAACTGAAGCGAATGTTGCCAGTATTGATCGAGCTGGTCGGGAATGAGTCCGTCGAGCGCGCTCCAGTCGACGCCGCGCGTCACCATGTCGTCGATGAGGCGCGCAAGATCCGAGGCGAGCGCCAGCGTCGAGGCGGGGCCGCCGACCACCAGCGGCGCCAACACCTCGCCTTTGGCCCAGGCCGCCACCAGCCGGGCCAGCGTCAGCCTGCGTTCGAGCTCGCCAAGGCGCGGCGGAATGTCGAGCGGTGTTGTGCCGGAAAACTGCTCGGCCTCGTCGGCAAAAGCGAGTTCGTCCTCGTCGATATCGCCGAGGGCGACGATGCGCGGCAACACCACCGCGTCCGCCTTCATTTCCTCCAGGAAGATCTCGCGCACAACGCGCATCGCGCGCCGCGTCGGCAGATAGAGCGTGGCGTCCGCCAGCCGCGCCGGTTCGCTGCGCGCCTCAAAGCCATCGACCAGCCGGCCGTCGAGCAGCGCGGCGACGACCGTACGCAGGAAGGGAACCGAAACTGGAACGGTGAAGACGCGCATGAGCTGCCTGATTCGCCGACGCAGGATGCATCATGGTCCGCTGTTAGCACCACTTGGTAGGGTGGGCAAAGGCGCGCTTGCGCCGTGCCCACCACTTCCGAGTCCGATCGTTTGATGGAAGAGGTGGGCACGCTGCGCTTTGCCTCCTACGAAGTCGACCGTGGGCCTTAAGCCACGCTCTCCAGAAACGCCTCTTCGGCGGCGTGCACGGCATCGGGGGTGCCGACGTGCATCCACAGGCCGTCGAGGCGGAGGCCGAACAGCCGCTCCTGCTCGCCGGCGCGATCGAACATTTTCGTCAGCGAGAACCCGCCCTTGGGTGCGCCGGCGAAGATCGTCGGCGAGATGATGGCCGCACCCGCATAGACGAACGGCACCACCTGGTTCTCGCGGCGGGCCCGCAAGGTACCGTCCGGCAGCATCGAGTAGTCGCCGCGGCCGCTATAGCCGATGCTGCTCGCGGTCGGCGCCATCAACAACAGGATGTCCATCCGCGCCGGGTCGAAATTCTCCGCAAGCCGCTCCAGGTTGGAGCGCACGCCGTCGATCCAGAGCGTGTCGGAGTTGACGTGGAAGAAGGGGGCATCGCCCAGCAGCGGCAGCGCCTTGACCACGCCGCCGCCGGTGCCGAGCACCTGGTCGCGCTCGTCCGAGATGATCACGCGCGGCTGCTTGCGGCCGGCGACGTGGTCGATGATCTGGTCCGGCAAATAGTGCACGTTGACCACGGCTTCGTCGACGCCGGCCTGGCCGAGCTTGTCGAGCACGTGGTCGAGCAGCGGCTGGCCTGCGACGCTCACCAGCGGTTTCGGCATCTTCTCCGTCAGGGGGCGCATGCGCAGGCCGAGGCCGGCTGCGAGCACCATGGCTTTGGTCGGTTTGACGGGCATGCCTGACTTTCTCGAAAACCTCAATTTCGCGGCCCCAGCAATCCTAGCACGCGGATCAGCCGGCCAAACCGCCATAATCACCTGGGATGACGTTTGTACGACGGGTGTTGCAATCAAGCTCCCGCGGATGTGGACCGCGCCTTTTTCCTCTTGTCGCCCTGCTTGAGGAAGTTGACGCCGATCTGGTCGCCATTGACCCAGGCAAGCTCGCAGCGCCGGTAGGCCAATCCGGTCGACGACAACAGTAGAAAAAATTCCTTGAGGTGCAGGCCCTCGACCGAGCCCTCGATGGTGAGCTTGGCGCCGGTCTCGGAGACGTCTTCCATGGTGCAGTCGCGCCGCCAGGTTCCGTCGATCCCCATCATATGGGCAGGTATCCCGCGCTCGAAGACGACGCGGTCGCCTTTGCGTCGTTCGGTGCTCGCTGCCATGCGTCCTCGCTTCCGACCTGTGTCTTTGCGGCCTCCAGCAGGCGAGATTACGGCTGCGATGGCTAACACCCGGTAAATCAGCCTCTCGGCGGCGGAACGTTGGCAACGTACCAGTCGCGCAGATGGGCCAGTGAGGGATGGGCCAGCGAGCGCTGAAGATAGGTCCAGATCCGCGGCTGATGGCGCAGATAATGCGGCTTGCCGTCGCGGCGGTTGAGGCGCGCGAAGGTGCCGAGCAGGCGCGTATTCCGCTGCGCCGACATGATGGCGTAGAGCTCGGCAAAGCCCGCCGGATCGAAGCCGGCATCGCCAGCGCGGCGCGCCTTGATGTAGCGCGACAGCAGCGTCAGCTCGAGACTCTCGGGCACGTCGATGCGGGCGTCCTGGAGCAGCGACACGACGTCGTAGGATCGCGGCCCGAGGACGGTGTCCTGGAAGTCGATCACGCCGAGACGCGCGATGCCCGTGCGGTCCGCAAGCCAGATCAGGTTGGGCGAATGATAGTCGCGCAGCACCCAGGTCCTCGGCGCCGCCAATGGCTTTGCGAGCAGCTCGCGCCACATCGCGAAGAATTCCGCGCGTCTCTCCTCGGTCAGCGGGGCATCGCGATCGGGGAGGTACCATTCCGGCATCAGTCCGATCTCGATCAGGAGTGCCTCTGTGTCGAAGACGGGAATGGCGTAGTCGCCGTGACCGGACAGCGGCAATATCTCCGGCAGCGCCCTGCCGTGCAGTGCTGCCAGTGCGTCGGCCGCGACCTCGTAGCGTTCGGCAATGGGGCGCGGCGGGTCGCCTTCGATCACGCCCTCGCTGCCAAAGTCCTCCGTGATCAGGAAGCCATTGTCGAGATCGGAATGGTGGATGAAAGGCGCGGAGATGCCCTGCGCGCGCAAGCCTTCGTCGATCGCGACGAAGGGTTTTACGTTCTCGGCGAGATGCACCGCGGCGCTGTAGGATTTTCCGCTGTAGATCGCGGCGCCGTCGGGGCGCTGCGGAAAGTTCATCAGGATGACGATGCCGTCGTCGCGGAGCAACCGCGCATAGGAGCGGGTCGAGGCATCGCCATTCATGCGCCGCCGCGTCGACTCCATGAAGCCGGACCTGTCGAGGAATTCACGCAGCGCCTTCAGCCGCGCGACCGTCGCTGCAGCCTTGCCGTAGCCGGTGATGTCGGCCGCGCGCGCGGTCGACCCGAGTGCCGGCCGATGCGTGAGCGCGATATCGATGCGATCAGCAGGCAAGGCGGACGGCGCGCGCTCCGGCCATTCGACGAGAACGAGCGTGGCTTCGGGCAGCGGCGACAGGCCGATCTCCTCGAGCTCGCCTTCGTCCTCGACGCGATAGAGATCGGCATGCAGCACCGGATAAGGCGGCAGCTCATAACCCTGCACCAGCGTGAAGGTCGGGCTCGGCACCTCCAACATCGTGTCGTCGGCGAGATAGCGGATCATGGCCCGCGCGGCCGCGGTCTTGCCGGCGCCGAGATCACCAGAGAGTGTGATGACGTCGCCGGATCCGACCAGCAGCGCGAGATCGGCCATGAGCTGCGCAGTCGCCGTCTCGTTGAAAAGCGCGACGGAGAATGTCGTTGATGCGGTCATTCGGCGGCGTCGCGATGCGCCGCCTGGTCGGTCGGGAAGTCGCAGGTCACGGTCGTGCCCCTGCCGACGATCGAATCCACCCGCACCTTGCCGCCATGCAGCTCGACGAAGGAGCGCACCAGCGACAGGCCGAGACCGGCGCCGCGATGGCGCGAGCCTTGCGAGCGGCTTTCGAACCAGTTGAACACCTTGTCCTTCATGTCGGCAGGTATTCCAGGCCCGGAATCTGTCACGGTGAAGACCACGCTGCGCTCGGTGCGGCGCGCACTGATGCCGACGATCGAATCCTGCGACGAGAAGCCGACCGCGTTGGCGAGCAGGTTATAGAGTACCTGCACTACGCGCTTCTCGTCGCCGACGAAGCTGCCGACGTTGGGCGCGATCTCGACCTTGAGGCGGATGCGGTCCGTGGCGAGCCGGTCCTGGATACCTTCGGCGGCAAGCTCGATCGCCTTGGAGACGTCGACCGGGCCGAGCTCGAGTTTCATCGCGCCAGCGTCGATGGTCGCAAGATCGAGGATGTTGTTGGTCAGCGCCAGCAGCGCGTTGGTCGATTTGGTGACGTAGTCGAGATATTCGGCCTGCTTCGGCGTCAGCGGACCGGTCGAGGGATCGCTGAGGAAGTGCGCAAAGCCGATGATGGTGGTGAGCGGGGCGCGCAGCTCGTAGGAGACGTGGTGGACGAAATCCACCTTCATCTGATCGGCGGCTTCCAGCGCCTCGTTACGCTCGCGCAGCGCACGCTCGACGTTCTCCGTGTCGGTGATGTCCTGGAAGGTCAGCATGGTGGCGCCGTCGGGCAGCGGCCGGATCATGCCGTTCACGACGCTGCCGTCCTTGCGCTCCAGCTTCAGCGGCACATCGGCGCGATTCTCAATCGAGGTGATGGCCTCGCGGATCTGTCGCCAGACGTTCGCTTCGTCGAACAGCGGCTGGCACCAGCCCTCAACGGTCTGGATATGCGGCTGCTCGCGCAACGCCTCGTTCGACAGCTTCCACATCCGCGCGAAGGCCGGATTCGACAACTGGACCTTGCCATTGCTGCCGAACACCGCGACGCCTTCGGCGAGACTGTCCAGCGTCTCGCGCTGCACGCGGATTAGGCCGTCGAAGCGGCGCGCAAGATCAAGACTCTCGGTGACGTCGTCGAACAGGTAGGTGACGCCGCCTTCGGGGCTGGGCGTGGTGACCACCGAGAGCGCGCGACCGTCGGGTAGGAACCAGGTGTCATGGGCGGTCTCGACCGCGCGATAGGCCTCGTGCAGCTTGGCCTTCCAGGCGCGGAAGTCCGGCTGTTCCGGCAGTTTTCGCGCGGCGCGGAGCTGGTCCAGCACGCTGGAATCATCGGGATTGGCATCGAGGAAGGTGCGGTCGAGATCCCAGAGCCGGCGATAGGAGTCGTTGTAGAAGGCAAGTCGCCGCTGTCCGTCGAACACGGCAACGCCAGAGGAGAGCTGATCGAGGGTACGGCGATGCGCCTCCGCCATCCGTACCAGCGCCGAGCTCAGCGCATCCGCTTCGCTGGCGTCGATCGCGACGCCGACGCTGCCATCGCCGACATTGACGGCACGCACGTCATAGATGCGGCGCTCGCCGCCGATCACGATTGGCAGGCGAGAGGTGAAGTTGGTGGCGTCCTTCAGCCCGCGCTCCATGTCGGCGCGGTCGGCGCTGTCCAAAAGCTCGAGCTTGCGCTCTTGGGCGTCGGTGACGCTCAAAGCTTCGGTTGCCCGCACATAGGCCGGGTTGGCGTAGGCGAGCGCGCCGTTCGCGCTCTTGGCCCAGATCGGCCAGGGGCTAGACGCGGCAAAGCCGCGCAGCATCTCGGTCTCGTCGAGCAGCGCCTTGTGGCGCAGATTGGTTTCGGCGAGCTCGCGCCGTAGCCCCGAGAGTTCGCGAATCCTGACGATGGCCTGACCGCCGATGGCGCGGCCGATGGCTTCGAGGGTGCGGCCGCTCGCTGTGGTCAGGTTGAGCTGGAACCCGTCGCCATGCTCGCGCAGCGCATCGACGGCATGATCCATCTGGAGCGCCGGCTCCGGCGGCAGCCAGGTTCCAAACGCCAGCACGCGCTGCGGCGAGGAATCGCGGGGCATCACCATGGAGATGTCGCCTGAGATCTGGGCGCGATTATCGCCTGCGGGCCAGGAGATGAGGATCTGCGGCTCGGCGAACAGCAGCGCGCCGAAGCGGTCGGCCTGCAGTTGCAGTTCCCCGATCCGGGTCTGCAACCGCTCCTCGTTCTTCGCCGTGCGGACGCGGATTCGCATCAACAGGATCGCGGCGACCACCGAGAAGCCCAGCAAAGCGAGCGCGGTCGCCAGCACCGCGATCTCCTGCCGGTTGAAGTCCAGCAATGTGGAAAGTGTGTCGATGAGCTCGGCGGCATTCGCCGGCGCAGCCGGAAGCAACGCCGCGAGAGCGCCGCCGATCAGGCCGTTGCGCGCCAATGACGTGCACGATAGCAGCGTCCGACGCATCGACACGATCACGCCTGACATAATTGCCCCAAGACCGCACGAATTTACGCTCGGCGATCTCCCCCGCCGCGCGCGAATCAAAAGACAATATCCCCTTCGTGACTCGACCGGTAAGAGTCCAGATCGTGAACGCAAAGGTGGCCCCAAAAAAATGCGGGCCAAGCGGTTCCAGGTTCATGTAGCTCTGCGGGTGATTCGGCTGGAGTTGCCGTGCCTTAGTGCGCCGTGTGGATTGCTCGCCACGATGAAGGTGCGCTCCCTCTCCCGCTTGCGGGGGAGGGCTGGGGAGGGGGTGTCTCCGCAACGGGGCGCTCCCGGTGTGGAGAGAGCCCTCACCCGCCACGCTCTGCGAGCGCGTCGACCTCTCCCGCAAGCGGGAGAGGTGAAGAAACTAGCGTCCGGTCGAGCCGAAGCCGCCGGCGCCGCGATCCGTCGCCGACAGCGTGGCGACGGGAACCAGGGCGGCCTGAACCACCGGCGCGATCACCATCTGCGCGATGCGCTCGCCGCGCTTGACCACGAACGGCGTATCGCCGTGATTGATCAGGATCACCTTGATCTCGCCGCGATAGTCCGCATCGATCGTTCCGGGCGAGTTCAGCACGGTGACACCGTGCTTGGCGGCGAGACCCGAACGTGGCCGCACCTGCGCCTCGTACCCGGCCGGCAATGCGATCGCGAGCCCCGTCGGTACCAGCGCATGCTTGCCGCAGGCGAGCGTCAGAGGTTCGCTCTCGAGAACGGCGGCCATCAGGTCGAGACCGGCGGCCTCGGCCGTCTGGTAGGCCGGCAGCGGCAGGCCTTCGGCATGACCCAGGCGTTGCAGTTCGACGGTGACCTTCGTGCTCAAGATGCGGGCTCCAGGAATTTGTCGGCCACGCTTTTCACGACATGCGCGATCAGCTCGGTGGCGACCTGTTCCTTGGTCATCACCGGCCAGGAATCAACTGCAATCTCGCCGTCCTCCCCACCGCTTTTGCGGCTGAGCAGGTGCACGGTGTTGCGGTCGCCGCCCATCACGCCGGTTGCTGGCGAGACGTCGTTGGCGACGATCCAGTCGCAGCCCTTGCGCGCGAGCTTGGCCTTGGCGTTGTCGATGAGGTGCTCGGTCTCGGCGGCAAAGCCGATCACCAGCGGCGGGCGCCTGTCCGTCAGCTTCGAGATCGTGGCGAGGATGTCGGGATTTTCGACGAGCTGCAGCGGCGGCATGCCGGCCGACGTCTTCTTCAGCTTCTGCTCGCCCTCATTGGCGACGCGCCAGTCGGCAACCGCGGCGGCGAAGATGGCGATGTCGACCGGAAGTGAGGCCTGCACATGCTCCAGCATCTGTCGGGCTGATTCGACGTGCTTGACCGTGACGCCATCGGGATCGTCGAGGTCGACCGGGCCGCTCACCAAAATGACCTCGGCGCCTGCGGCCTGCGCAGCGGCGGCAATGGCAAAGCCCTGCTTGCCGGAGGAACGGTTCGCGATATAGCGCACCGGATCGATCGGCTCATGCGTCGGGCCTGCAGTGATCAGCACGCGCCTGCCCGCGAGTGGCCGCGGCACCGGCGGCCGCAGCAGGCGCTCGGCGGCCGCAGCGATCTCGACGGCCTCCGACATCCGGCCGACGCCGGCCTCGCCTGCTTCGGCCATCTCGCCGGCATTGGGGCCGATCATCACCACGCCGTCGCGCTGGAGCAAGCCTACGTTGCGGCGTGTCGCGGCGTTATTCCACATCAGCGGATTCATCGCCGGCGCCAGCAGGATTTTTCGGTTGGTGGCGAGCAGGATGGCGCTGGCAAGATCGTCGGCATGGCCGCATGCCATCTTGGCCATCAGGTCGGCGGTCGCCGGCGCCACCACGATCAGGTCGCAGTCGCGCGCGAGGCGAATGTGGCCGGCGTCGAACTCGCTCTGGGGGTCGAACAGGTCGGTATAGACGCGCTCATGGGACAGCGCGCTTGCCGCCAGCGGCGTGACGAATTGCTGCGCGGCCTTGGTTAGCACGCAGCGGACCTCGACGCGCCGCTCCTTGAGCCGACGGATCAGGTCGAGCGACTTGTAGGCTGCGATCCCGCCGCCGATGATCAGGGTGACGCTGGCCTCGGGCAGGGCGCCGGCGCGCGGTGATGTGGAGGCGGGGAAGGCTGCCACGGGCGGCACCGCGAATGGTGTCAGCGGCTCCTCGCGGCCCTCGATCAGCTCCCGCAGGATGACCCGGACCTCTTCTTCGACCGACCTATGGTTCTTGGCCGAGCGCAGGCGCAAGTAGGTTTTGATGCCTTCGTCGAGCTTGCGGATGGTCAGGCTGGCCATGGGGCGGACCTCCGATGATGTGATAGCGATGCTATCACATCATGAATGCATTGCAATCAATGTCCGCGGATGGCGAGCAGGATTCCGACCAGGGCAAGGGCAATGACCCAAAGGCCAACTGTCTGCCACCGGGCTTTGCGCCCCTCCGCTCGGGCCATTTCCTCGATCGTGTCCGACGACAGCATGTGGCCTTCGCGGGTCATGGTTTCCAACTGCTCAAGCACTGTCACGGCGCGGCTGGCGATTGCTGGCAGTCCCGCCAGCACCCGGCCGAGCTCGCCGGCACCGGACATCGCGCCCTGGATGCGACCGACCGGGCCGAGATTGTGCGCGATCCACTCGCGCACCACGGGGTCGGCGGTCTTCCAGATGTCGAGCTTGGGATCGAAGCCGCGCGCGACGCCCTCGACCACCACCATGGTCTTCTGGAGCAGGATCAGCTCGGGTCTGGTCTGCATGTCGAACAGGCCGGTGACCTCGAGCAGCAGCGTGAGCAGTCGCGCCATCGAGATCTCCTCGGCGGTGCGATTGTGAATCGGCTCGCCGATGGCGCGGATTGCCTGTGCAAAGTTCTCGACCGAATGGTGCGAGGGCACATAGCCCGCCTCGAAATGTACCTCCGCGACGCGGCGATAGTCGCGGGTGATGAAGCCGAGCAGGATTTCGGCGAGGAAGCGCCGCTCCTTCAGGCCGAGCCGGCCCATGATGCCGAAATCGACCGCGACGAGATGCCCGGCATCGTCCAGGAACATGTTTCCCGGATGCATGTCGGCGTGGAAGAAGCCGTCGCGCAGCGCGTGGCGCAGAAAGCTCTGGATGATCTTTCGGCCGAGGTCGGGCAGGTCGACATTGGCTTCCTTCAGGCGCGCGTGGTCATTCAGCGCGATGCCGTCGATCCACTCCATTGTCAGCACGTTGTGCGTGGTGCGATCCCAATCGACCGTGGGCACGCGGAAATCCGGATCGTCCTGCGTGTTCTCCGCCATCTCCGACAGCGCCGCTGCTTCCAGCCGCAGGTCCATCTCCATCGCGACAGAGCGCGACATGGTGTTGATGACCTCGACGAGGCGCAGGCGGCGCGCTTCGGCCGAATAGGTCTCGGCCTTGTGCGCGACGAAGAAGAAATCGGAGAGGTCGCGCCGGAAGCGCGCGGCGACGTTGGGTCGCAGCACCTTGATCGCGACCGCCTTGCGCACGCCGTTGCGCATCACTTCGCCGCGATGCACCTGCGCGATCGAGGCCGCGGCAACGGGCGGGCCAAAGCTCGCGAACGCCTCCGTCAGAGGACGCTCCAGCGATGTCGCGATTTGGGTTTCCGCTTCGGCCTGCGAAAACGGCGGCAGGCGATCCTGGAGGCTTTCGAGGTCGCGCGCCATGACGACGCCGACGACGTCCGGGCGTGTTGCCAGGAACTGGCCGAGCTTGAGATAGGCCGGGCCCATCCGGGTCAGCGCGCGCGACAGTCGCGGTCCGTGCTTTGGGCCGCGCCGTTCGACGAGGCGGGCAAGCTTCAGGGCGAGTTGTCCGGGCGGCGGCACCAGGCTCGGATCGACGGCGCCGAACACGCCCTCGCGCGCGAACACGATCGCGGCGCGGGCAAGACGCGCAATGTGGGTAATGGCAGAGATCACAAACGCCAGCCTGAATGCAATGCGACGATGCCGCCGGACAGGGTCTGCCAGCTCACGCGGGAGAAGCCGGCCGCGCGGAGCATGTCGGCGAAGGCGTTCGGCTTGGGGAATTTGCGGATGGATTCGACGAGATACTGATACGATTCGGCATCGCCCGTGACCATGCGGCCGAGCGGCGGAATCACCTTGAACGAGAACAGGTCATAGAGACGATCGAGCCCGGGCATCTCGACCGTGGAGAACTCCAGGCACAGGAAGCGGCTGCCCGGCTTCAGCACCCGATAGGCCTCGCCGAGTGCGAGATCGATCCGCGGCACGTTGCGGATTCCGAAAGCGATCGTATATGCGTCGAAGCTGCGATCGGCAAAGGCGAGTGCTTCGGCATTGCCCTCGACGAAGTCGACCTGGGAGGCAAGATGCCGCTTCTCGGCACGCTCGCGTCCCACGGCCAGCATGTTGGCGTTGATGTCGCAGACCGTGGCATGAAAGCCGGGGCCCGCGGCCTTGGCGGCGCGGAACGAGATATCGCCGGTGCCGCCGGCGACGTCGAGCAGCGCGAAAGGCCGCTCGCCCTTGGGCGGATCGAGCGCATTGATCATGATGTCCTTCCAGACCCGGTGCAGGCCACCGGACATCAGGTCGTTCATCAGGTCATAGCGCGAGGCAACACTGTGAAACACATCGTTCACCAGCGTCTGCTTGTCGCTCAGGGGGACGTCCCTGTAGCCAAAATGCGTGGTTTCGCCCGGCCGATCCATTACTCTACTCCACGAGGCGGACCATAGCGCGGCCGCCGCAATGGCGCTATCACACCGCCTTCATAAGGTGAATGCCTGACCATGCCTGAATTGCCCGAAGTCGAGACCGTCCGCCGCGGCCTCCAGCCCGTCATGGAAGGTGCAAAAATCGTCAAGGCGGAGGCCCGCAGGGCCGATTTGCGCTTTCCCTTTCAGCCGGATTTCGTGGCGCGGCTGCAGGGGCAGGTGGTCACCGGGCTCGGCCGGCGCGCAAAATATCTCATGGCCGATCTTGCCTCCGGCGACGTGCTGCTGATGCATCTCGGCATGTCCGGCTCGTTCCGTGTGATCAAGCCGGATGATGAAAAATTGCCGGGAGAATTTCACTATCCCAGGGGCAAGGACTCAACGCACGACCACGTGCTGTTTCGCATGTCCTCAGGGGCCGACATCGTGTTCAACGATCCGCGCCGCTTCGGTTACATGAAAGTGATCGCGCGCAACGCGCTCGAGGACGAGCCGCTATTGCGCGGGCTCGGCCCCGAGCCCCTCGGCAACGAATTCGATGCCGCGATGCTGGCTCAGTCCTGCGCCGGCAAGAAGACCAGCCTGAAGGCCGCGCTGCTCGACCAGCGCGTGGTGGCAGGGCTTGGCAACATCTATGTCTGCGAGGCGCTGCATCGCTCGCATCTGTCGCCGCGACGGATCGCCGCCACGCTCGCCACGCGAAAGGAGGAGCCGACCGATCATGCCAGGCGGCTGGTCGGCGCGATCCATGCCGTGCTCAACGATGCGATCAAGGCGGGCGGCTCGAGCTTGCGCGATCATCGCCAGACCTCTGGCGAGCTCGGCTACTTCCAACATTCCTTCAAGGTCTATGATCGCCAAGGAGAGACCTGCAAGACGTCGGGCTGTGGCGGCATCGTGAAGCGCTTCACCCAGAACGGACGATCGACGTTCTGGTGCCCGAAATGTCAGAAGTAGCGGATCAAGCTCGCGGCCGAGAAGCCGTGATGCTTTCAAGAGGCTAAGCGAAGCAATCCGGCCGGGCTGGTGACCGGATTGCTTCGCGGCTTGCGCTCCCTGCTACCGGAGAACAGGGAGCTCGTCTGAGCGATGCCCCGCTCAGGACACCAGCGTCGCGGTCTCGTTCGACGAGAGCTCGGCGGCCGCGTGCACCATCCCGTTCGCGGCCGAGATGACCTGATCGATCAAGAGATTGGTCGTTGTCGCGAGGTCGAGCCGGGTCTCGATCCACTGCCAGAGCCCGCGGATCTCGGTGGCCGACTTGCTGTCGGGGGCGAATTCGCTGACGGCGAGGCCGGCGGCAAGTGAGTCCTGGTGATCGTTGCGCATCACGATCAGCGGGCGTGCGAGCACGTCGGCGAGCTCGAGCGCGGCTTCCTCGCCGAGCGTATTGGCTGCATTGTCGATGCGCTGGCCGCGGATCGGCGTCTGGTTCAGCACGAAGCCGAAGGGCCGTTTCCAGGCGCGGGCGACGCTCAGCGTCGAGGTGGTTGCCTCGATGTCGGCGACCGTCGGCCGGGACGGGATCAGGCACAGATCGGAATGGCGAATCGCGGCGGTGGTCGCGGCGCTGAGGCCGGCTGCGGTGTCGACGATCGCGAGCTGCAGGCCGCTCTTCGCCAGCATCTTCAGGCGCGGCTCGATGTTGGCGGCCTGGTAGATCGGTTCGACCACGGGCTCAACCTCGGTGCGGCGGCGCTGCCAGTTCGACAGCGTGCCCTGCGGGTCGGTCTCGATCAGTCGAACGCTGAATCCTGCCTGCCGGGCGGCCAGCGCGAGGCCGATGGCAAGGGTGCTCTTGCCACTGCCACCCTTTTGGGTGGCCAGTACGATGGTATGCATAGATGATGAATCCTTTGGAGTGCCTGGGTCCTGGGTAACGCCACACGAACGTGCATCTGATGATGCTGAGCTCTTCTCGCTCAGGACGTGCCCGGCCCGATCCAAAGGGGATCGCGGATGTCCGAATCAACGGTACCATGATGGCGGAATCTGGGATTCCGGCGAATCCGTAGCAATACTGAAACTGAACCCGTAGTCGTACGTACCGATTTAAACTGCGCCGATTCCCGTGCTTCGGACGCCGCGCAGCTCGTCAGTGATGCGCTGCTGAGCCGGGGCTCAGAAACTGCGTGCTCGGAATTTGGCTGCGTGGGCCCGGCACTGCGCCGCGGCATTTCGTGCCGCGCCTTGTCCGGGGCAAGAGATGTCCGTCGTCGCCTGACTTACTTCCGCACGCAGATCACGCGCACCACGGCTGCGTTTGCATCCGTCGAGTTGCCATTCGCGGTGACGTCGTTCATCTTCAGGAAAGCGCGTACGGCATCGGCGGACACCATCACGGCCTGCGCGGCAGGCGTCGCGTTGGCGGGGCCGGCGACGACCGCCGATTTCAGCAGCGCGATGCCGGCAAACTTGCCGTCACCATCGATCCCGGCACTGCCGGAAAATCCAACCGCAGGCGCTGGCGAGAGCGCGGCATCGCCGCCGGTGACCGGAGCCAGCGCCGTCTTGAGGCTCGAGACGGCGGCGGCGCCGCCTTGATTCTGCGGATCGGCGATGCCGACGACATCGATAGCCGCCTTGGCGGCGCCGCTCGCCAGATTCAGCGGCTTCAAGCCGCGCGCGCCGTAGATGTGCAGCAGCGCGAGATCGTGCTCCTTGTCTTCCGCGAGCCGATCGGCATTGCCGTAGCCGCCGATGGTGAGCGCAAGGCAGCCGTCGGAGACGAGACGGTCGGTGACGATCGCGCCGTCATCGGTGACGACGATGCCGGTACCATATTCGACGGTTTTCCGCGGTGGTGGCCCTGCCTGCGGGACCGAGGGAAACGCATTGAAGGCGCTCGACATCGCGATCACGACCGGCTCGACGGTGTTTTCCATGGCCTGGTCGTAGAGGATCGTCATGATCCGCACCTCGTCACCCCTGAAGGTGCCGCGTACGTAAAACTTCTTCAGGCCCTGCAACCCCGACAGAACGAAGAAGTCCGGCTTCACCACGGTGTAATCGACCTTGCGCCCCGCGGGCTCCTTCTTCTCGACTTCGGCCAGCTTTGCGGTGGTCGGGTTCGCCTCCTTGCGGCGGCTGAGCAGCACCTGCACCGTGCCGGTCGGCGAGGTCCATTTCGAACCGTTGGCATCGGTCGCCTGCTGCGGCACGAGCTTGCCGGGGATGCCGAGCCGCGCGCCGCTGGTCGGCTCCATCACGATCTTCCAGCCGACGCTCTCCTGCTTCTTGCGCGCCGTCTCGGCGAGCGCCGCCCGCTCCTGCGGGTTCAGCACGCCGGTCGGCTTGCCGCCATTCGCCTTCTGGTATTCCTTGATGGCGCCGACCATGCGCTCGCTGACGTCGCCGGTGATGGCGCCGTTATACTGTCCGACCCAGGCGAGGTCGGATTGCAGCAGAAGGCGCTCCGCCTGCGCCATGGCGTCCGCGGTCTCCGACGGCGTTTGCAATGCGGGGCGGATTGGGACGGTCTGGACCGTCTTCGGCTTGGTGCCGGCAAGCGGCGGCGTCATTTGCGCGTGCGCGGTCGCTGCGGTCACCAACACAAATGTTGCCGCGAGCATCGATCTCATGACAAATCCAACCCGGCCATTGAACGTGGGCTCATTGAAGCACATCTCGTTGGTCGCAAACAATCTCGGGGTGGTTCAGGAGCGAAGAGGGTGCTGAGTCCCGACGAACTCGAACGCTATGCCCGCCATATCGTGCTGCGCGATGTCGGCGGACCGGGGCAGGCCGCCCTGAAGCAGGCTTCTGTGCTGGTGATCGGCGCCGGCGGTCTCGGCGCGCCGGCCCTGATGTATCTTGCCGCCGCCGGGATCGGCACGCTCGGCGTGGTCGATGACGACATCGTCTCGCTCTCCAACCTTCAGCGCCAGGTCATCCATACGACACCCGATATCGGACGGCACAAGGTCGAGAGCGCCGCGGAGCGGATTGCTGCGCTCAATCCGCATGTGCGGTTCGTCGGTCACGCCACCTGGCTCAATGCCGACAACGCGCTCGGCCTGATCGGCGATTACGACCTCGTGCTCGATGGCTCCGACAATTTTTCCACCCGCTATCTGGTTTCCGACGCCTGCTTCTTCGCGAAAAGACCGCTGATCACGGCCGCGCTCGGCACCTTCGACGGTTCGCTGACGACCATCCGCGCGCATGAGAAGAACGAGCAGGGCGAATTCAATCCGACCTATCGCTGCCTGTTCCCGGAGGCGCCGCCGCCCGGCACCGTGCCGGCCTGCTCCGAAGCCGGTGTGATGGGTGCGCTCGCCGGCGTGCTCGGTTCGATGATGGCGCTGGAAGCGATCCGCGAGATCGTCGGCTTTGGCGAGGGCCTGATCGGCCGTCTGCTGATGCTGGATGCGCGCGCGATGCGTTTCGAGACGCTGCGCTACGCGCGCGATCCGGCCAATCCGCTCAACGGCGATGGACCCGTGTTCGACGATCTGAGCATCCACCGCGAGTAGCGGTGGCGCTACTCAGCGCGCGAGCGGCCGCTCGCTGTCCATGTGCACGAGCTGCGATTCAGGATAGCGCTCACCTGCGGCGATGCCTGGCGGGAAGGCCTTTGCCAGCGTCGCGAGATGCTCCGGCGTCAGCTTCACCGTCAGCGCGCCGAGCGCTTCGGTCAGTCGCTCTCGCCGCCTTGCTCCGACCAGCGGCACGATGTCGGCGCCTTGCGCTGCCACCCAGGCGATCGCAACCTGCGCAGGCGTGGCACCGATCTGTTCGGCAACCCCGCGCAACATGTCCACCAGTGCGAGATTGGAGTCGAGATTTTCCGCCTGGAAGCGCGGGCTCATGCGCCGAAAGTCTTTGTCGTTTGCGCGGTCCTTCGACCAATGGCCGCTGATCAGGCCGCGCGACAGCACGCCATAGGCGGTGACGGCAATGCCGAGCTCACGGCACGTCTTCAGGATGTCGCTCTCGATACCACGTGACACCAGCGAATATTCGATCTGGAGGTCGACGATCGGGTGTATAGCGTGCGCGCGGCGGATGGTGTCGGAGCCGACCTCGGACAGGCCGATATGGCGGATCCAGCCGGCCTTGATCATGTCGGCCATCGCGCCAATCGTCTCCTCGATCGGCACGGACGGATCGAGCCGCGCCGGCCGGTAGATGTCGATGTGGTCGACGCGCAGACGCTGGAGCGAATAGGCGACGAAGTTCTTGATCGCCGCGGGCCGGCTGTCATAGCCAAGAAAACCCTTGTTCGGATCGCGCAGCGCACCGAACTTGACGCTGATCTGCAGCCGGTCGCGATTGCGCCCCTGGAGCGCCTCGCCAACGAGCATCTCATTGTGTCCCATGCCGTAGAAGTCGCCGGTGTCGAGCAGTGTGATGCCGGCATCGAGTGCGGCGTGGATCGTGGCGATGCTCTCGCCGCGGTCGGCGGGACCGTAAAAGTCCGACATGCCCATGCAGCCGAGACCGATGGCAGAGACGGTGGGGCCGGTTGAACCGAGTTTGCGCTGTTCCATGATGGCTCTCTCCTCGCGGGTGCCGCGGCCGATTGTGCCGCTTGCGATGCGGCAGATATGCGCCGGTTCGATTGCGCCGATAAGCTGGACAATATGGAAAAGCTTGTTCACTATATCGAACAATGAGCGAGCCTGACCTGCGCGATCTCGACGCCTTCGTGGCGGTGGCCCGCACCCGCAATTTTCGGCGGGCGGCGGTGGAGCAGCATGTCTCGGTCTCGAGCCTCAGCCAGCGCCTGCGCGACCTCGAGGAGCGCCTCGGCGTTCGCCTGATGAACCGCACCACCCGCAGCGTTGCCTTGACCGAGGCGGGCGAGCTCTTGCTGTCACGCGTCGCGCCGGCGCTGCGCGACGTCGGCGATGCCCTGGATCAGGTGCGCAGCCTCCGCGAAGTCGCGTCGGGCCGCCTGCGCATCAATGCGCCGCCGCCGGCGATCGATCTCGTGCTCGCCGAAATGGTCGGGCCGTTCCTGCGGGCGTATCCGCAGGTCGAGCTCGACATTGTCGCCGAAAGCTCGTTCGTCGATATCGTCAGCGGAGGCTTTGATGCCGGTGTGCGCTATGGCGAGCACCTGGCGCAGGACATGGTTGCGGTCCAACTTGGCAGGCCGCAGCGCTACGCGGTCGTCGCTTCAGCCGACTATGTCGCGCGCCGCGGCCGGCCAAAGCATCCCAAGGATCTGCTCGACCATGACTGCATCCGCACGCGCTTCGGCAGTGGCGCGATGCTCGATTTGGAGTTCGAGAAGAACGGTCATGTGGTGAAGGTCGATCCTCCCGCCAAGCTGATTGCGACCTATCTGGGACTTGCGATGCGCGCCGCACGCGACGGCGTGGGTTTTTGGGCGACGTTCGATGGGTATGTCCGTGAGCACGTCGAATCTGGGGCGCTGGTGAGCGTGCTGGAGGATTGGTGCGAGCCGTTTCCCGGACCGTTCCTGTACTATCCAAGCCGGCGGCAAGTTCCGCCGGCGTTGCGTGCCTTCATCGACTTCGCTGCAGAGTGGCGCAAACGAGAAAAGCGGCGCGGGTGAAGCATGATCCGGAAAAGTGTGCAGCGGTTTTCCCTCGCGACAAACGCGGAACGCGTTTGCGCGGAGATCATGCTTAAACAATAAGCCTCAGAGCATGCTCGGCAGCACGCGATCCGGAGGCTTGTGGGCGTCGAGGAAGGTGCGGATGTTGATGATCACCTTCTCGCCCATCTCGACGCGGCCTTCGATCGTGGCCGAGCCCATATGCGGCAGCAGCGTCACCTTGCCGGCCTTGGCGAGCCGCACCAGCTTCGGGTTGACCGCGGGCTCATGCTCGTAGACGTCGAGGCCGGCGCCGCCGATCTCGCCGGCTTCGATCAGCTTGATCAGCGTGTCCTCGTCGGTCACCTCGCCGCGCGCGGTGTTGACGATGTAGGCCTCTTTTCGGATCAGCTTCAGCCGCCGCGCCGAGAGCAGATGATAAGTGGCCGGCGTGTGCGGACAGTTCACCGAGATGATGTCCATCCGCGCCAGCATCTGGTCGAGGCTTTCCCAATAGGTCGCGCCCAGCTCGTCGGCGATCTTCGGCGCGACGGGCCGGCGGTTGTGATAGTGGATCTGCAGGCCGAAGGCGCGGGCACGGCGTGCCACGGCCTGGCCGATGCGGCCCATGCCGATGATGCCGAGCCGCTTGCCGCCAATGCGGTGGCCGAGCATCCAGGTCGGCGACCAGCCCGCCCAAGGTTTTCCTTCGGTGAGCACCGAGGCGCCCTCGATCAGCCGACGCGGCACCGCGAGGATCAGCGCCATGGTCATGTCGGCGGTGTCCTCGGTCAAAACCTTCGGCGTGTTGGTGACGGTGATGCCGCGCGCATGCGCCGCCTCGACGTCGATATTGTCGACACCGTTGCCGAAATTCGCGATCAAACGAAGCTTGCAGTCGGGCTGGTTGATGATGTCGGCGTTGATATGATCGGTCACGGTCGGAACCAGCACGTCGGCCGTGCGCGCGGCTTCCGCGATCTGCTCCCGCGACATCGGGGTGTCGTCAAGATTGATCCGGGCGTCGAACAATTCGCGCATGCGCGTCTCGATGGAGTCCGGCAGCTTGCGTGTCACGACGACGAGGGGTTTTTTCTTGACCGACATGTCCTGCTCTCATGAGGCTTCGCTGGCCGCCTCTGTCGTCAAAGGCTTACCGTTCAGACCTCATTAACCCGGTTGTTCGACACTGGCGCTGCCGCATCGTCCCCGGCGTTTCCTTCAAGCTCTCCCGACATTTCCGGCCGGAAAATCGGGCCAAACTGGTTTGTTAGACGTTCGTCCTCTCTAGCAGATGGCCGGGCCAAGACAAGAACCACGGCAGCGGAAGGAAGGACCCGCGTGGGGCGGGGAGAGGGGCATGCGGCGTGGGTTTGGAAGTGATTTCTCGGAATTCGGCTCGCTTGCGGCGGGGTTCCGGCAGGAGACGGGTCGTGATGGCGTTGGGGCGTTTTTGGTCGCTGGTGGTGCTCGTCTTGGGTTGGCTGAGCGCTTCGGTCAGCCCCGGACATTCGGCCAAGGACGCGGTTCAGACCGCGAGCGGCCTTCCTGTGCCCCGCTATGTCAGCCTCAAATCCGACCATGTGAATGTCCGCGCCGGCCCGACCAAGGACAACGATGTGGCCTGGGTTTACACCCGCGCGGGTCTCCCGGTCGAAATCACCGCCGAATTCGAGAACTGGCGCCGGGTTCGCGATTCCGAAGGTGCCGAGGGCTGGGTCTATCATTCATTGCTGTCGGGCCGACGCACCGCCGTCGTCACCATGAAGCACAAGGACGATCTCGCGCCGATCTATGATCGCGCCGACACCGAGAGCGCGATCGCCGCAAAGCTCCAGGCCGGCGTTGTTGCCCAGGTCAAGAAATGCACCACGGGTTGGTGCCACGTCATGGGCAACGGTTTTGACGGCTGGATCCAGCAGGAACGGCTCTGGGGCGTCTACGCCGACGAGCTGGTGAACTGACGCGAGAGGACAACCTGTTGCCCCAACGTCATGCCCGGGCCTGTCCCCGGCATCCACGCACTTTCTTGCTTAGCCTAGAACGTGGATGGCCGGGACGAGCCCGGCCATGACGATCAAACTGAACACCTAGGAAAGCCTCAGCGCTTCTTGCGCAGACGCACGACCATGTCGATGCGCGCGATCTCGTAGCCCTCGGGCACGTCGGGCATCTTCGACAGCGCCAGATGTGGGTCGGGAATGTCGACGAGCTCGTGGCTGTTCTCGAGATAATAGTGGTGGTGCGTGGTGACGTTGGTGTCGAAATAGGTCTTGGTGCCATCGACGCTGACCTGGCGCAGCAGACCGGCATCGGTGAGCTGGTTCAGGGTGTTGTAGACGGTGGCCAGCGACACCGGAACCTTGGCCAGCGTCGCTTCCTCGTAGAGCATTTCGGCGGTCAGGTGCCGGGCACCCTTGCCGAACAGCAGCCAGCCCAGCGCCATGCGCTGGCGCGTTGGGCGAAGCCCGGCAGCCTGGAGCATTTCGTTGACGTCGTGCCACGGGCAGCCGGTCAAGGCCGGCTGGCGTCCGGAGTGGAGGGACGCGGAATGGGCGGTTTCGTCGTGGTGGTTCGGGGCGTTATCGCTCATTTCCGATTTCAGGGCACGCGAGGAAGAACACTATTGTCCTCGAATATATGGACGGATAGATGCAGATGCAAGTTTCTCGCAACTAGAGCGGTTCTAAGTCGGCCCGGAACCGGGACGAGATGCGATCATTCTACCCTGTAATGGGCGCTTTGACGCCAGGAGGGCCTATGATAGAGAGCGCGCGGTCCCGCTTAGCCAGTTTTGGCGCAGCCGGGCCCAATGAGGCTTGGCCCGCGGTCGATTCGGCCGCGCGGTTTTTGTGCCTGACAATGGTCAATGGCGCTCCTTTCATCGAGAAACGGGGCCATTTTCGCCAAAACTGCCCCTTCGGGATTTGAACAGAGGCTCCGGGATGCTGAACAGGCGCAACGGTTACGAATACGAGGATTTGCTGGCTTGTGCCCGCGGCGAGATGTTCGGCCCAGGCAACGCCCAATTGCCGCTGCCGCCGATGCTGATGTTCGACCGCATCACGGACATTTCCGATACCGGTGGTGAATACGGCAAGGGACTGGTGCGGGCCGAGCTCGACGTCAAGTCGGACCTCTGGTTCTTCGGCTGCCATTTCAAGAACGACCCGGTGATGCCGGGCTGCCTTGGCCTCGACGCGCTCTGGCAGATGGTCGGATTCTACCTCGGCTGGGTCGGCGGCGAGGGCCGCGGCCGCGCACTGGGCCTCAGCGAGTTGAAGTTCGGCGGCCAGGTGCTGCCCGAAGCCCGCAAGGTCGTGTACCAGGTCGATATCAAGCGTGTGATGCGCTCAAAGCTGGTGCTGGGCATTGCCGATGGGTGGCTTTCGGTCGACGACACGATTATCTATCGCGCAAAGGATCTGAAGGTCGGCCTGTTCAAGCAGGGCACGAACCTTGGTTGAACCAAGAGCTTTGGTTGAAGCGAGAGTCTTGGTTGAACCAAGAGTCTTGGCTGAAGCAAAGCGTATCACTTTAAAGACGACAACGATTAGGGCGAGGCTGTCATGAGGCGGGTTGTGGTCACCGGGATGGGCATTGTCTCGTCCATCGGAAACAACACCCAGGAAGTGCTTGCGAGCCTTCACGAGGCGAAGTCAGGCATCTCGCGGGCAGAAAAATATGCCGAGCTCGGCTTCCGTTCGCAGGTGCAGGGTGAGCCGACGCTCGATCCCGCGACGGTAATCGACCGGCGCGCGATGCGCTTCCTTGGCCAGGGTGCGGCATGGAATCACATCGCGATGGAGCAGGCGATCCAGGATTCCGGTCTCGGGCCTGACGAAGTCTCCAACATCCGCACCGGCATCATCATGGGTTCCGGCGGTCCGTCGGCCCGCACCATCGTCGAATCCGCCGACGTCACCCGCTCCAAGGGACCGAAGCGCGTCGGACCGTTCGCTGTGCCGAAGGCGATGTCGTCCACAGCCTCTGCGACGCTCGCGACCTGGTTCAAGATCAAGGGCGTGAACTATTCGATCTCGTCGGCCTGCGCGACGTCGAACCATTGCGTCGGCAATGCCTATGAGACGATCCAGATCGGCAAGCAGGACATCATCTTCGCCGGCGGTTGCGAGGAACTGGACTGGTCGCTGTCGGTGCTGTTCGACGCCATGGGCGCGATGTCCTCGAAATACAACGACACGCCTGCCACCGCCTCGCGTCCCTATGACGTCAATCGCGACGGCTTCGTCATCGCAGGCGGCGCCGGTGTGCTGGTGCTGGAAGAGCTCGAGCACGCCAAGGCGCGCGGCGCGCGCATCTATGGCGAGATCGTCGGCTATGGCGCGACATCGGATGGTTACGACATGGTCGCGCCGTCGGGTGAAGGCGCCGAGCGCTGCATGCGCATGGCAATGTCGACCGTGAAGACCAAGGTCGACTACATCAATCCGCACGCTACCTCGACGCCGGCGGGCGACCCGCCGGAGATCGAGGCGATCCGGAAAGTGTTCGGCGTCGGCGAGAAGTGCCCGCCGATCTCCGCCACCAAGGCACTCACCGGCCATTCGCTGGGTGCGACCGGCGTGCAGGAAGCGATCTATTCGCTTCTCATGATGAACAACGGCTTCATCTGCGAGAGCGCACACATCCAGGAGCTCGACCCGGTGTTCGCCGACATGCCGATCGTGCGCAAGCGCATCGACAACGCCAAGATCGGCACCGTGCTGTCGAACTCGTTCGGCTTCGGCGGCACCAATGCCACGCTGGTGTTCAGCCGGCTCGATGCGCAATGATTTGAGTCGGTCATGCCCCGCGGAGGCGGGGCATCCAGTACGCCGCGGCCTCTCTATTTATCACGACCGTCTCTGGAATACTGGATCGCCCGCCTGCGCGGGCGATGACGTCGAAAAATGGGAGCGACGGCTGCAATGCAGGGACTAATGAAAGGCAAGCGCGGTCTGATCATGGGCATCGCCAATGATCACTCGATCGCCTGGGGCATGGCCAAGACGCTGCGCGCCCACGGCGCCGAGCTCGCCTTCACCTTCCAGGGCGACGCGCAGGGCAAGCGGGTCAGGCCGCTGGCGGAGTCGCTCGGTGTCGACACCGTGCTGCCTTGCGACGTCGAGGACATCGCCAGTGTCGATGCGCTGTTCGCGGCGTTGCGCGCGAAATGGGGGCAGCTCGATTTCGTGATCCACGCGATCGGCTTTGCCGACAAGAACGAGTTGAAGGGCCGCTACGCCGACACCAGCCGCGAGAACTTTTCGCGTACCATGGTGATTTCCTGCTTCTCTTTCACGGAAATCGCCAAGCGCGCCGCCGACATGATGCCGGCGGGGGGCTCGATGATCACGCTGACCTTCGGCGCCTCGATGCGCGCGATGCCGAACTACAACGTCATGGGTGTCGCCAAGGCGGCGCTGGAAGCCTCGGTACGTTATCTCGCCGCCGATTTTGGCCCGCGCGGCATCCGCGTCAACGCGATCTCGGCAGGGCCGGTGCGCACGCTCGCCGGCTCCGGCATTGGTGAGGCCCGCGCGATGTTCGCATTCCAGCAAAAGCATTCGCCGCTCGGCCGCGGCGTGACGCTCGATGAGCTCGGCGGCTCGGCGCTGTATCTGCTGTCGGAGCTGTCAGGCGGCGTCACCGGCGAGGTGCACTATGTCGATTCCGGCTACAACATTATCCTGATGCCGAAGCCGGAAGATTTGAAGACGCTGGAATAAGCGAAGGCTCTGTAGGGTGGGCAAAGGAGCGCAAGCGACGTGCCCACCACTTCTGTCACCATCGCGGAAACGTGATGGGCACGGCGCGAATGTGCCTTTGCCCACCCTTGATCTCTCAACCCGCCGCGATCTTCTCGGCGCGCTGGAACGCCGGCCGGGCCACGCAGCGGGCGATGTAGGCGTCGAAACTGGGGCGCGGCGGCACCATCTTGAACATCCGCACCGCAAAGTTCAGCCCCGAGCCGATCACGATGTCGGCGGCCGTGAACTCGTCGCCGAGGATCCATGGTCCCTTGGCCAGCGCGGCGTCGAGGACGTCGAATACCTGCGTCGCGCTGCCCCAGGCGGCCGTGAAGGTGGGTACCTCGAGCTTGGTGAAGATCTGGATCAACCCGGGCTCGATGCAGCCTGGCCCGAAGAACAGCCATTGCAGATATCGCGCGCGACGCGGATCGGTTGGCGCAGGCGCGAGCTTCGTCTCCGGGTAGCGATCGGCGACATAGGCGCAGATCGCGGCCGCCTCGCCGAGCGCAGCGTCGCCGTCGACCAGGGCCGGCACCTTGCCCATCGGATTGATCTTCAAATACTCCGGCGCCTTCTGCGCGCCCGTCGTGATGTCGGTCAGCACGCGCTCATAGGGCAGGCCGGTTTCCTCCATCAGCCAGAGCGCGGAGAAGGAGCGCGAGCGGGGCGACCAATAGAGCTTGATCATGGGAGCGGACCTTTCATCGGGACGCGATTTTCCTCGTGCATCGCGCGTCTTGTGCTGCTTGGCAAGTCGCTACGGCTCGGGTGACGATGCATGTTTCACGCAAGGTGTTGGTCAATTCTCCCTTTCCAAACAGTTTGATGCAACGTCATCGAAATGCACAAGGCGCTGAAAATGAGCCCGCGATGGCCGCGCGCATGTCGCAGACGCTTCGGTCGATGGTCGATCTCTGCGAGAAGATGGACGCTCTTGCGCTGAAGCCTGGAAAGCGCGGCCCCTACCAAAAGCGCGTTGCCGTCACTCTCTAAAGGCCGTGACGCGGATTTCGACGTGCATCTTAGGGTCGCCAAGCACCGCGACGCCTAGGCACGTCCAGATCGGCTTATGATTGGGCATGCGAAGGCGAAACTGCCGCGCCATCTCCGCTGTAGCTGCAAGGATCGTCCCGTCCGGTTCCGGCGTATGGTATGAGTTGACGTGAGCGACGTTTGCCCAATCAAGCCCGACCTCATTCAGCATGAAGGCCACATTATCGAAGGCTCGATTGATCTCTGCCTCAATCGGAACGTCGACCGGGAAATCGAGCGTATCAGGATGCCAGCCGCCCTGGCCGGATAACTCGACCCGGCCATCGGTCTCCAGCACCATCGAATAGCTGTAGTCTCTGGCGTTCTTTTCACCCCAAGCGCCCGGAGAATGAAGCTTGAACCTCGGCACGTTGCTCTCCCGTCGCGAGCATCGCGAGGCTATCGCAGGCAGGCCTTGATTTCAAACTGAGACACTACCTGGCAATCGATCGACGCCCTTCTTTCTGCGCCACCGATAGCACTTCATCATGAAGCCCGTTGCCGTCGCGACCTCCTCCTTCTCGAACACAAAGCCCTCGCGCTCGTACCAGCGCCAGGCCTTTTCGTTCTCGCGCACGCAACGCAGGACGATTTCGTCCGGCAACTGCGTTCGCGTGAACGCGAGCAACTGATGGCCGAGCGAGCGTCCCTGATAGCGCGGTGCGACGAAGAGCTGGTCGAGATAGAGGTTCGGCAGATGCAGCGCCAGCATGGCGGCGATCGCACCGTCATCATCGGCGACAAAGAGGCTCCAGCCACCCTCGATCTCGCGTCGCACCCGCGCGCGCAGGTTCGCGAGCAGGAAATTGCTCGCCTCCGCCAGGCCGGTCGAGACCCAGCTCTCCATCCAGACACGGGCGATCTCGTCGTATTCGTGCGGCTCGGCGGGACGGATGACCGGAGTGGACATGGGGATGATCTGCCGCGTCGATCAGGCCCTGGCACTGCGCGGTATGGTGCTCGCCGCATGCCGTGCGCGCACCTTGCCGGCCGACAGGCACACCACTTCGGAGATTTGCAGGAGCTGCCGCGCCAGGGGGCTGGTCCTGCGCCAGACCATGCCGATGGTGCGCGAGGGCTGCGGATCGGCGAAGCGCGCGACCGACACGGAGGCCGACCGCGTCTCGACCGGCAGGGCCATTTCCGGGATCAAGGTCACGCCGATGCCGGCGCTGACCATCTGAACCAGCGTCGACAGCGAATTCGCATCCAGCATCTCGCGCGGCGGGGCCGATTGCATGTTGCAGAACGACAGCGCCTGGTCGCGGAAACAATGCCCCTCCTCCAGCAGCAGCAGGCGCATCTCACGCATCATCTCGCGTGAGGGCACCGGAGTTCCCTCATCCGTGCCCGGCCGCACCAGCAGAAACTTTTCCTCGAACAGCGCGACTTCCGTCAGCGAGGCTTCCGAGACCGGCAGGGCGACGATCGCCGTGTCGAGCCGGCCTTCGGTCAGCTCCTGGATCAGCTTGGGTGTCATCGTCTCGCGGACGCGGATGTCGAGCTCCGGATGCAGGCGCGTGAGGTTCTTGGTGATCGTCGGCAGCAGATAGGGCGCGATCGTCGGGATCATGCCGATGCGCAGGCGGCCGGCGAAGCGGTCGCGCGAGGCGCGCGCGAAATCGCCGAGCTCATCGACCGAGCGCAGGATTTCGCGGACGCGCTGGGCGAGTTCCTCGCCGAAGCGCGTGAGTGCGACCTGGCGCGCGCTGCGTTCGAGCAGCAGGCCGCCGAGCGTCTCTTCCATTTCCTTGATCTGCATCGACAGCGCCGGCTGCGAGATCGAGCAGGCTTCCGCCGCGCGCCCGAAGTGGCCGAGACGCGCCAGCGCATCGAAATATCGGAGCTGCCGCAGCGTCAGATTGATCATCAGAAAATCCTATCGCAGCGATCATTAAAGTCAACTTTACCTGATAAGAGGCAGCGCCTAGAGTCGTTTGACCTGGGTCATGGCGAAGTTCGACGCCACCAGAGGAGGTATTCATGGACGATCAAGCAAAATGCCCGTTCACGGGCGGAAAACCCGCACCCTCGAACCGCGAGTGGTGGCCGAATCAACTGGATGTCCAGGTCCTGCACCGGAATTCCGATCTGTCGGATCCGATGGGCAAGGACTTCGACTATGCCAAGGAATTCAAGACGCTCGACCTGAATGCGGTCGTCAAGGACCTGCATGCCCTGATGACCAACTCTCAGGAGTGGTGGCCGGCCGACTTCGGTCACTATGGTGGCCTGATGATCCGCATGGCCTGGCACAGCGCGGGCACCTACCGCATCACCGACGGTCGCGGTGGCGCAGGTGCTGGTCAGCAGCGCTTCGCGCCGCTGAATAGCTGGCCCGATAACGCCAATCTCGACAAGGCTCGCCGGCTGCTCTGGCCGATCAAGCAGAAGTACGGCCGCAAGATCTCGTGGGCCGACCTGATGGTCCTCGCCGGCAACGTCGCGCTGGAATCGATGGGCTTCAAGACGTTCGGTTTTGCGGGTGGCCGCGCCGACGTCTGGGAGCCTGAGGAATTGTATTGGGGTCCCGAAGGCACGTGGCTGGGCGATGAACGCTACAGCGGCGAGCGCCAGCTCGCCGAACCGCTCGGCGCGGTGCAGATGGGCCTCATCTACGTCAATCCCGAGGGGCCGAACGGCAAGCCGGATCCGGTCGCGGCCGCCAACGACATCCGTGAGACGTTCTTCCGCATGGCGATGAATGACGAGGAGACCGTCGCGCTGATCGCCGGCGGCCACACCTTCGGCAAGACGCACGGTGCAGGCGACCCGTCCCTCGTCGGGCCGGAGCCGGAAGCCGGTGCGCTGGAGGATCAGGGCCTCGGGTGGAAGAGCAAGCACGGTACGGGCATCGGCGCTGACGCGATCACCGGCGGCCCGGAAGTCACCTGGACGCAGACGCCGACGAAGTGGAGCAACTACTTCTTCGAGAACCTGTTCGGTCACGAATGGGAGCTGACCAAGAGCCCGGCCGGCGCGCAGCAGTGGAAGGCCAAGAGCACTGAGGCGGTCATTCCGGACGCGTTCGACAAGTCCAAGAAGCATGTGCCGACCATGCTCACGACTGATCTCTCGCTGCGTTTCGATCCGGCCTATGAGAAGATCTCGCGGCGCTTCCTGGAGAACCCGGATCAGTTCGCGGACGCCTTTGCCCGCGCCTGGTTCAAGCTTACCCACCGCGACATGGGCCCGATCGCGCGCTATCTCGGCCCGCTGGTGCCGAAGGAGACGTTGATCTGGCAGGATCCAATTCCGGCCGTCGATCATGAGCTCGTCAGCGAGCAGGACGTCGCGGGGCTGAAGACGAAGATCCTGGCTTCCGGCCTCTCGGTGTCCGAGCTGGTCTCGACGGCCTGGGCATCGGCCTCGACATTCCGCGGCTCCGACAAGCGCGGCGGCGCCAATGGCGCGCGCATCCGCCTTGCTCCGCAGAAGGATTGGGAGGTCAACCAGCCGGCCCAGCTCTCCAAGGTGCTCGGCAAGCTCGAGGCGATCCAGAAGGAGTTTGGCGCAGGCAAGAAGAAGATCTCGCTTGCCGATCTCATCGTCCTCGGCGGTGGCGCCGCGGTCGAAAAGGCTGCGAAGGACGCCGGCGTCGACGTGAAGGTGCCGTTCACGCCGGGCCGCACGGATGCCTCGCAGGAGCAGACGGACGTTCCGTCCTTCGCGCCGCTCGAGCCGCGGGCTGACGGCTTCCGCAACTACGTCGGCGGCAAGCATCAGTTCCTGAGGCAGGAGGAAGCCCTGGTGGACCGGGCGCAGCTGTTGGGGCTCACTGCGCCCGAGCTGACGGCTCTCGTCGGCGGTCTGCGCGTGCTCGGCGCCAACGCAGGTGGCTCGAAGAACGGCGTCTTCACGGAGAAGCCGGGGACGTTGACCAACGATTTCTTCGTCAACCTGCTCGACATGAGCACGCAGTGGGCGCCGGCCGCCAACGGCGCGTATGAGGGGCGTGACCGCAAGACCAATGCGGTCAAGTGGACCGCGACCCGCGCCGACCTGATCTTCGGCTCGCACTCGCAGCTCCGCGCATTCGCGGAAGTCTACGCGAGCGGGGATTCGAAGCAGAAGTTCGCCAAGGACTTCGTGGCCGCCTGGACCAAGGTGATGAACGCCGATCGCTTCGATCTGGTCTGAGTAGCAGTTGCTGTTCACCTCTCCCACTTGCGGGAGAGGTCGACGCGAAGCGTCGGATGAGGGCTCGCTCCACACGGGGGCTCTCGCTTGGGGAGAGACCCTCTCCCCAGCCCTCTCCCGCAAGCGGGAGAGGGAGCGCATGTCGCCCAAGACGAACACAAACAAAAAGGGCGGCCTTTCGGCCGCCCTTCGCGTTTCTGATGTGCCGAGAGCTTACTCGCCGGCCGCTTCGCGCGGAGCCTGCTGGCCCTCAGCGGCCTTCTGCTTGGCCTCGAGGTCCTCGCCGGTCTGCTGGTCGACGGCCTTCATCGACAGGCGCGTCTTGCCGCGGTCGTCGAAGCCGAGCAGCTTGACCTTGACCTTGTCGCCTTCCTTGACGACGTCGGTGGTCTTCTGCACGCGGCTGGCCGCGAGCTGGCTGATGTGGACGAGGCCGTCCTTGGAACCGAAGAAGTTCACGAAGGCTCCGAACTCCATCACCTTGACGACGGTGCCGTCATAGATCTGGCCGACTTCGGGCTCGGACGCGATCGACTTGATCCACTTGATCGCAGCCTTCATCGCCTCGCCGTCGCTGGAGGCGACCTTCACGGTGCCGTCGTCCTCGATGTTGACCTTGGCGCCGGTCTTCTCGACGATCTCGCGGATCACCTTGCCGCCGGTGCCGATCACTTCGCGGATCTTGTCGGTCGGGATCTTGAAGGTCTCGATGCGCGGCGCGTATTCGCCGAGCTCGGCGCGGGCCGCGGTCAGGGCCTTCGCCATCTCGCCAAGGATGTGGATGCGGCCTTCCTTGGCCTGGCCAAGGGCGACACGCATGATCTCCTCGGTGATACCCTCGATCTTGATGTCCATCTGGAGCGAGGTGATGCCCGCTTCCGTGCCGGCGACCTTGAAGTCCATGTCGCCGAGATGGTCCTCGTCACCGAGAATGTCCGAGAGAACCGCGAAGCGCTTGTCTTCGAGGATCAGGCCCATCGCGATGCCCGCGGTCGGCCGCTTCAACGGCACGCCGGCGTCCATCAGCGCGAGCGAGGCGCCGCAGACCGACGCCATCGACGAGGAGCCATTGGACTCGGTGATCTCCGACACCACGCGCGTGGTGTAGGGGAATTCGTGGTGCGGCGGCAGCACGGGATGGATCGCGCGCCAGGCGAGCTTGCCATGGCCGATCTCGCGACGCTTGGTGCCGCCGAGACGGCCGGTCTCACCGACCGAGTAGGGCGGGAAGTTGTAGTGCAGCAGGAACGTCTCCTTGTACGTTCCCGACAGCGCGTCGATGTACTGCTCGTCCTCGCCGGTGCCGAGCGTGGTCACGACCATCGCCTGGGTCTCGCCGCGGGTGAACAGCGCCGAGCCGTGGGCGCGGGGCAGCACGCCGACTTCGGCGACGATGTTGCGGACCGTCTTGGAGTCGCGACCATCGATGCGCTTGCCGGTGTCCAGGATGTTCCAGCGAACGATCTTGGCCTCAAGCTCCTTGAACACGCCCGCGACGCGCAGCTTGTCGTACTTCGGCTCCTGCCCTTCAGGGAAGTAATGGGCGATCACCTTTTCCTTGACCTTGCCGACCGCGGCGTAGCGATCCTGCTTGACGGGAATGGCGTAAGCGGCGCGCAGCTCCTGCTCGACGAGGCCGAGCATTTCCTTTTCGAGCGCCGAATTGTCGATGACGGTGACTTCGCGCGGCTCCTTGGCGGCCTTCTCGGCGAGCTCGATGATCGCGTTGATCACCGGCTGGAAGTGGCGGTGGCCGAACATCACGGCGCCGAGCATGATGTCTTCGTTGAGCTCCTTGGCCTCCGATTCCACCATCAGCACGGCGTCGGCGGTGCCGGCGACCACGAGATCGAGCTGGGTCTCGACCATCTCGTCGAGCGTCGGGTTGAGGATGAACTCGTCATTGGCGAAGCCGACGCGCGCAGCACCGATCGGGCCCTTGAACGGAGCGCCGGACAGGGTCAGCGCAGCGGACGATGCCACCAGCGCGACGATATCGGGGTCGTTCTCCATGTCGTGCGACAGCACGGTGGCAATCACCTGGGTCTCGTTGCGCCAGCCGTCGACGAACAGCGGACGGATCGGGCGGTCGATCAGGCGGGAGACCAGCGTCTCCTTCTCGGTCGGACGGCCCTCGCGCTTGAAATAGCCGCCGGGAATGCGGCCCGCGGCATAGGCCTTCTCCTGGTAGTCGACCGTCAGCGGCAGGAAGTCGACACCTTCGCGCGGCGCCTTCGCGGCGACGACGGTGGCGAGCACCACGGTCTCGCCGTAGGTCGCGAGGACGGCGCCGTCGGCCTGGCGTGCGACCTTGCCGGTTTCAAGCTTAAGAGGGCGTCCGCCCCAGTCGATCTCGACTGAATGCTTATTGAACATAGATGTCTTCTTTCATGGGTTCTCGAAAGAGGAGACGCGTCGAAAAACAAAAACCATGCGCAAGATTGCGGGACGCTGATCGAAGCGGGTGATCAGCGTCCTGCGATCCTGCCATGGTTTTTGGATTTCGGATGGCGTCCATCCTTTCGGGTCATACGGGCGCCTTGCCCGTTGCGCCCAGCCGCCGGATTGCTGCTGGACTGGTCAGTCGGCACGAGCGCGAACGCCGTATCGCGGCCTTCGACCATCATGCCCGGATGCGAATCGGTATTGGCCCGCACCCGACATGCGCGTGAGCCTCGATCAAAAACCTTGAAAAAAGTGCTTTCGTTCGAAACCACGCGCAGAAACGCGCGCCGGTGGCGCGCGCAAGAGCTCTTAACGACGAATGTTATGCTTCTCGAGCAGCGCCTTGTACCGCGCCTCGTCCTTCTTCTTCAGGTAATCGAGGAGCGAACGGCGCGTCGACACGAGCTTCAAGAGGCCGCGGCGCGAATGATTGTCCTTCACGTGGGTCTTGAAATGGTTCGTGAGGTTGTTGATGCGTTCCGAAAGGATCGCGACCTGGACCTCGGGCGAGCCGGTGTCGCCGGCCTTGGTGGCATTCGTCTTGATGACTTCCGCTTTGCGTTCTGCGGCAATCGACATCGTCAATTTCTCTCGTTGCGACCGGTGCTGGCAGTCAGGCCGGTCAGGTTGAACACACGCTTGGGGATGATTTCGCCATTGCCAACTTCAGCAAGCGCCAAAAGACGGCCTGCCACCGTGACATAGACTGTGCCGCTACAAGTGGGCGCATCCCGTCCGCGCAACAAAACGGCTTGGCCCCGATGGAGCCTTGCCGCATCAGCCCGAGTGACGGCCAGTGCCGGGATGTCGTCCAGCGCGGTCTCAACGGGCAAAAGCGCGTCGGCGAGGCTGCCCTCGCCGGACGCGGCTCTATGGCACAAAGCCTCCAACTGATCCAGCGGAATCATGTCGTTCTCGCCAAACGGGCCGACCAGGGTCCGCCGCAGCGCGCAGATATGGCCGAAAGTGCCGAGAATCCGGCCCATATCTCGGGCCAGGGCGCGGACATAGGTTCCCTTGCCGCATTCGGCCTCGAATACCGCTCGATCGCTATCTGGTTGATCGACAAGGGATAAATGGTGAATCTCGACCGGGCGGGGTGCCAGCTCCACGACCTCGCCGTCGCGTGCCAGGTCGTAGGCGCGCTCGCCCTGGACCTTGATCGCGGAATAGCGCGGCGGGACCTGCTCGATCACGCCGGTGAACCGGGGCAGCAGCGCCAGGATGGCTTCCCGAGTCGGACGCTGGTCGGAGCTGGCGGTCGCCCGGCCCTCGATATCGTCGGTATCGCGCTCTTCCCCCCAGCAGACGGTGAAGCGGTAGCGCTTGCGGCCGTCCATCACGAAGGGGACGGTCTTGGTGGCCTCGCCGAGTGCGATCGGCAGGCCGCCGGAGGCGAGCGGATCCAGCGTGCCGGCGTGGCCGGCGCGCTTGGCGTTGAACAGACGCTTGAGCACGGCGACGGCCTGCGTCGAGGTCATCCCGATCGGCTTGTCGAGCACGACCCAGCCGTGCACGTCGCGCCGGTCGCGGCGCGGCTGATTGTTCTTCTGCTGCTTGGCGCGCGGATCGTTGTTGACGCGGCGCTCCTGCGCATGCGGCGTGGCGTCGCTGCGCAGCTCGGCTAAATTATTTTTCTGCACGTCGCCCGAGTCAGCGTCTTCGGTGCCGATTGCACCGTGAGCCGGGTCCATCATCATTGTTCTTCTTCCCGATCCGAATCCGGATTCTGTTCCGGATCCTTGTCCAAGTCTTTTTGCACCGCAGGCGTTCGCAATAATTTCTCGATCCGTTCCGCTTCGTCGAATCGCTCGTCGACGCGGAAGCGAATGTCAGGTGCAAATTTCAGGTTAACGCGCCGCGCGACTTCGCCGCGCAGGAATTTCTTGTTGCGATCGAGCGCGGCAATCACGCGCTCGGTGTCGCGACCGCCAAGCGGCATCACGTAGATGGTCGCGAGCTTCAGATCCGGCGACATCCGTACCTCCGGCACGGTGATGATGTGACCTTCGAGATCCGCATCATGCACATTGCCTTGCGCCAGAATCTCGGCCATCGCGTGGCGAACCTGCTCGCCGACGCGCAGCTGCCGCTGCGAGCCGCCAGGCGCGGAGCTCTTTTTCTGATGGTGGCGGGGCATTGTCTGGAAAATCACCTCGTCATGCCCGTGATGGGACACCGGCATTGTCATTTGTCACGTCGAAACGAACGAGACATCGATGGCCGGAATGAATCCGGCCATCGCGCTCTCGCAATTTCAGTTCAAAAGGATCCGGTCGCTTCGGTAAGATTTGGACTTACAGGGAGCGCTGGATCGTCTCCACTCGATAACACTCGATCACGTCACCGGCACGCATGTCGTGGTAGTTCTCGAACGCCATGCCGCATTCCTGACCAGACTGGACTTCCTTCACTTCGTCCTTGAAGCGCTTCAGCGTCGACAGCTTGCCTTCGTGCACGACGACGTTGTCGCGGATCAGGCGCACATTGGCGCCGCGTTCCACGGTGCCGTCGGTGACGCGGCAACCGGCGACCTTGCCGACCTTGGAGATGTTGAAGATCTCCAGGATCTCGGCATTGCCCAGCATGGTTTCGCGCAGGGTCGGTGCGAGCAGGCCGCTCATCGCCTTCTTCACGTCATCCACGAGGTCGTAGATGATGTTGTAGTAGCGGATCTCGATGCCGTTGCGCTTGGCGGCCGCGGCCGCCTCCTTGTTGGCGCGAACGCTGAATCCGATGATCGCTGCGTTGAAGCCTTCCGCGAGCGTGACGTCGGACTCCGAGATGCCGCCGACGCCGGCATGCAGGATGCGGGCTGCGACTTCCTCGGTGCCGAGCTTCTCGAGCGAGCCGAGGATCGCTTCCAGCGAGCCCTGCACGTCGGCCTTGACAATCAGCGGGAACTCCTTGCGGCCCGCGGTCTTCAACTGCGACATCATCTGCTCGAGTGAGCCGCGCATGCCGGAGATCGAGGCTGCCGCGTTCTCGCGCTTCTGGTGCGCGCGGTAGCTGGTGATCTGGCGGGCACGGGCTTCGTTCTCGACGACCGCGAGACGATCGCCTGCCTCAGGCGGGCCATTGAAGCCGAGCACCTCGACCGGCACGGAGGGGCCGGCTTCCTGCACGGTCTCGCCCTGATCCGAGATCAGCGCGCGGACGCGGCCCATCTCGGCGCCGGCGACGATGATGTCGCCGACACGAAGCGTGCCGCGCTGGACCAGCACGGTGGCGACCGGACCACGGCCGCGGTCGAGCTTGGCCTCGATCACGGTGCCTTCGGCCGGACGCTCCGAATTGGTCTTCAGGTCGAGGATTTCGGCCTGCAGCGCGATCATCTCCAGGAGCTTGTCGAGATTGGTCTTGTTCTTGGCGGACACCTCGACGTCGACCACTTCGCCGCCGAAGGATTCGACCTGAACCTCGTGCTGGAGCAGTTCGGTGCGCACGCGCTCGGGCTTGGCGTCGGGCTTGTCGATCTTGTTGATCGCAACAATGATCGGTACGCCCGCCGCCTTGGCGTGATTGATGGCCTCGACCGTCTGCGGCATCACGCCGTCATCGGCCGCGACCACCAGCACGACGATGTCGGTGACCTTGGCGCCGCGGGCGCGCATCGCGGTGAACGCGGCGTGGCCGGGCGTGTCGATGAAGGTGATCTTCTTGCCGGTTTCGGGCGAAGACACCTGATAGGCGCCGATGTGTTGGGTGATGCCGCCGGCTTCGCCCGAGACCACATTGGCGTGACGGAGCGCGTCGAGCAGCGAGGTCTTGCCGTGGTCGACGTGACCCATCACGGTCACGACCGGCGAACGCGGCTCGGTGTCGGTGGAATCGTCGACGACGTCGAACAGGCCTTCTTCGACGTCGGAGGCCGCAACACGCTTCACGGTGTGGCCAAGCTCTTCGGCGATGAGCTGAGCGGTGTCGGCGTCGATCACGTCGGTGATCTTGTGCATCGCGCCCTGCTTCATCAGCATGCGGATGACGTCGACCGCGCGCTCGGACATGCGATTCGCGAGTTCCTGGATCGTGATCGCCTCCGGGATCGTCACCTCGCGGATCAGCTTTTCCTTCGGTTCGTTCGAGGCATGGCCCTTCAGGCGCTGAGTGCGGCGGCGGAACGAGGCGATCGAGCGCTCGCGCACCTCGTCGGCATTGAGCGCGGTGACGACGGTCAGGCGGCCGCGCTCCTTCTGCGGGCCGGGCTTGTGGGTGGTCTTGGGGGCCGCCACGGGACGTGCGGCGCCGCCAGGACCGCGACGGATCTGGCGCGGACCCTCGTCCTCGTCCGGTCCGGCCGCGACTGCGGGGGCGCGACCCGCCGGGCCGGCCGGCCGCTGTGTGGTCGTTGCGGGCCGGGCCGCGGAGGCCGTCGGCCGCGCAGTGGTGGTCCCGGGCCGCGGCGCAGGAGCGGCCGGTGCCGCCGTCGCGGTACGCGCGGGAGATTGCGGCTGCTCGCCTTCGCCAAAACGCTTCTTGGCCTCGATCTCGGCCTTCCGCTTGGCTTCGTCCTCGTGGCGATGACGCTCGTCCTCGGCCTTGCGGCGCGCTTCAGCGGCCTCGCGCTCGGCACGCTCGGCGCTTTCGCGAATGGCGCGGCGCTGGGCTTCTTCCTCGGCCTGACGGCGCTCTTCGACCTCGCGCAGCTTGGCATCGGCCAGCGCGCTGGCGCGGGCGGAACGTTCGTCCTCGGTCAGGGTGCGCAGCACCACGCCGGAATTGGCGTTGCGCGGCGGGGCAGGGGGCGGAGCCGGGC
>NZ_JBANBA010000046.1:0-65470 GCF_059803475.1 Bradyrhizobium sp. UFLA05-89
TTCAGGAGATCCTCGGGCTCGACGTGACGGAAGATCTCGCCGGTGCGGCGATCTTCCGGTGCCATCACCGAGGCACCAAAGCCGATCGAGGTCGACCGGCCGCGCGCCGAGATGATCTTCTCGAGGCCCGAGAAGGCGCCGCCGCAGATGAACAGGATGTTGGTGGTGTCCACTTGCATGAACTCCTGCTGCGGATGCTTGCGGCCGCCCTGCGGCGGGACCGAAGCCACAGTGCCTTCCATGATCTTCAGCAGTGCCTGCTGCACGCCCTCACCCGACACGTCGCGCGTGATCAAGGGATTGTCGGACTTGCGGCTGATCTTGTCGATCTCGTCGATGTAGACGATGCCGCGCTGCGCGCGCTCGACATTGTAGTCGGCGGCCTGGAGCAGCTTCAGGATGATGTTCTCGACGTCCTCACCGACGTAGCCGGCTTCGGTCAGCGTCGTCGCATCGGCCATCGTGAAGGGCACGTCCAGGATGCGGGCGAGCGTCTGCGCGAGCAGCGTCTTGCCCGAGCCGGTCGGACCGATCAGCAGGATGTTCGACTTCGCGAGCTCGACGTCGTTGTGCTTGGTCTGGTGGTTGAGGCGCTTGTAGTGATTGTGCACCGCGACCGACAGGACCTTCTTCGCATGGCTCTGGCCGATCACGTGGTCGTCCAGCACCTTGCAGATTTCCTTCGGCGTCCGAGTACCGTCGCGCGACTTCACCAGCGAGGACTTGTTCTCCTCACGGATGATGTCCATGCAGAGCTCGACGCACTCGTCGCAGATGAAGACGGTCGGTCCCGCGGCCAGCTTGCGGAGTGTATCCTTGGAGAGTGACTGAACCGCTATGGCGGCCTCAAACCACATCCAGGTGGTCATAAGCGGGAAGATGATCATCTGCAGACCTCGTGCATCGTCGTTGTCAGAGAATAGTGATGGTCAGCCGCCGGATTTCGTCGCCAACAGCCGTTGGAAAGCGTTGATCACGGAATCGAGCGCAGTTAACGCCAGCGCGTCGTCGACGCGGCCAGCAGGAGCCTGCCGCAGCACCTCGGACTCATAAAATGAGGCTGCGTAGGCGCGACACGGCTTCTCTTTGTCGGCCGCATTACCGGGTTCGCTGTGTACAGTCGCCGAGACCGCGCGAGCGGCGTTAACATCGCTGTTTAACGCCGCGAGCGGCGTTAACATCGCTGTTTAACGTGGACCCGCCGCAAGCCTGGGAATGTAAACGCATTGATCAGAGCAGAAGCGATGAGAATAGTGTGATGCTCCCAATGATCGGACTCCACAACGCGAGTTGTTGCGAGAAGATCTACATTTCTGCCGGTCTATCTTCTATTGCACGTGGGTTGTTTAGGGTATTGCTTCTCGGCTCGCCGCTCGTAGTAGTCGGCAAGAGCCTTAAGTTGAGCCGCAATAGCTTGGTCCATCATGATTTTGGCAGGGCGAAGCAAGGTCCGCGCTGTCTTCAAATACTCCTTGCCTCGTTGTGAGTTCTGAAGCGTCATGACGCCCGCGCGCGGTTTTCGGGCGACTGGTCGAAAGCGATTTGGAACCAGCCCATCCAATTGTGGTTACTTTGCCGGCGCGCCTTCAAGGGATCGACGGACTTCATGGAGCAAAGCGGCGTTCGCCACGAATAATGCCGGACGAGACCAAACTTGCCCTCACAGACTGGACATCGCAGGGCCTTGTCAGACCCGTAACTTTCCAAGCGGCAAGGCACTGTTCACTCCTTTCGGCCTTTGTGCATTTCGGCTGAACTAAGACGGGATTGTCACCAACGGGTCAATTGAGCGCAGGTTGAGCTCGGGCATCCAAAGGGAGCGGGACGATGATACGAGGGCTCGGACGAGCCCCGGAGTTCGCCCGCCACGATCCCGCGACTGCTTTCGTCCGGAGGAAGCCTCAATCACAAGCCATGCCGGAATGGTTCGCAATCAGGCTCGCAACTTCGCGTTGAACATGTGCTGCGCTCCGGGGGACCCCGGCGCTGTCCATGAACATGATAACATCCTCAGACGGGCTCTCGGCGAGGCTGTGGAGGGTTTGTCAATTGTCTCTCTGATCTGCATGTCGGGCCTCCTGGCCTGCGATCGTTAACAGAACGCTGACTTCGACTCGTACACGTGCGCGGGCGACGATGGTTGCAGATTGAGTTCAAGCCGGTTGAAAGGAAAATCACCTCTCGCCATGGAGTTGATAGCCGACCGTTATCGGAACGGCTGAGGCACGCCTGGGTCCTGCGGCCAGACTGCGGCGCTCGTTCACGAGGATTCGCTCGAGCGGAACTCTCGGCCGGCGCGAAGAGGTCTTCAAACTCCAATCATCAGACCTCTGTATTACACGCGGTTATGGAGATCATAGCTTTACCGGAGAATTTCGCGGCGATAACGCAGGCTGCCCTGATGGGGTCGCGAGACAGCGGCCGACGGCCCGCACCTCGCGGCAATCAGGATCGCGAGCACGAACATGACCCAGAGCATGGAAGGACAACCTGCCCCTGAACTCCCGCGGCCGCATCACCTCAGTGCGCATTGACAGCCAGCTCGCTATCACCATCGACGAAGGAGCCACGGCAAGGGCCGTCGCCGGGCTGGGAATTGCCGCGTCGGGCGAAAACAGCGCGTGGGCAGAGCTCGAGGCCGGGCAGTTCGTGCGGATGCTGCCTGACTGGGACTTCGGCTCGATAAAAAGTGAATGCGCTCTTCGTCAGCGGAATGACCATAAAGCCTGCCGCCCGGCATTTGTCCACTTCCTACTCAGGTAGCTCCGAACTGATCCCAGTCCTCGCCACCTCGTCACGCACTAGCTCGGCTCTCAGAGGCTCCAGAAAGCGTGTCCGTGAGTCCAAACCAATAGACCGAGCCGTTCCAACGTGTGTATGCAAGCGCATCCATGCGCCATGATTGTGGCGTGCCCCGCACATCGTCGAGTGCAAAGGCTCGTCAGCATGGCAGGAGCAACTGGAGAACAACCCATGGAGCTTCATCAAGTTCGCTACTTCCTCGCCGTCGCGTCCACGCTCAACTTCACCCGCGCGGCCGAGCAGTGCAATGTCACGCAGCCCGCCCTGACCAAGGGGGTGCAGAAGCTCGAGCAGGAGCTCGGCGGCCAGTTGATCTACCGCGAGCGCCAACTGACGCAGCTCACCGACCTTGGGAAGGAAGTCCTTCCAATGCTGGCGCGCACGCTGACCTCGGCAGAGACGGCGCGTCGCAGAGCCAAGGAATTCCAACGCAAGGAGGTCGCGCCACTGAGGATCGGCCTCGCCCCCTCTATCTCGGCCTCGCTCGTCCTCGATCTGATCGCTGAGATCGAAACGTTTGTCCCTGGACTTCAGGTCGAGCTGCGCGAGAACGCAGCGGAGAAGCTCGTCGACCTCTTGCTTGAGGGGGAGATCAACGCCGCAATGGTCGGGGAGATTCGGGACGTGCCCGCTCGCATCGACGACTGGTTGCTGTTCGAGGAGCGCTACGTCGCGGTTCTCGCGCCGACACACCGGCTCGCAAACCGCCCCTCGATCGGCATCGATGATCTCCGCGAGACCGTCTTGCTGGAACGCACCGGATGCGACGTCGCCGCGAAGATTCAACGGTCGTATTTCCCCGAGGAACCGTCCCGCCTGGGCCACTGCAGCGGTCACGACTTGCACCTGCAGCACATGGCCGCAGCTGGCCTTGGCGTGATGCTCGCGCCCGAGCACATGCCGAGCCTTCCGACGCTCAAGACCATTCCGCTCGAAGGCGACCCAATTTCGCGGGAGGTGCGGCTGCTGGCTGTCCAGGGGCGCCGCTATTCGCCGGCCCTGGACGGTTTCGTGAAGGTCGCGCGGCTTCGCGACTGGTCGGTCAAAGTCCCCCAGCGGAGCGTGCCGCACGCAACGCTGCCGGAGATGGCGAGCGCGACCGCATGACCACGACACGCACGCCGGCGGTCAACCGCTCTCGGCCAATCGATCCGCGGCCTGACGATCTCCCGCCCGTGTCAAACCAGACCTACAAGACACTCGCCCAGATTCGCACCGAGCTGTTAACAACCTTGAGCGCCGCGGACTGGGACACTTGTGGGGTAGCTGCGCGACACGGACGTGGTATCGCAGACGTTGAAAGTCTGAGACGCCGTGCCGGACCTTCTCCTCCCAGACGCCGACGGCCGTCTCCACTCCTCCGAGCGACTGCGCGGCAGCGGATCCCCCGTCCTGAGTTTCGTCCGAGGCGGCTGGTGTCCGTTCTGTACCGCCGAGCTGTGCGCGCTGCAGGTCGCGAAGGATGGGTTCGAGAACGTCGACGCGACCCTCGCAGTCGTGACACCCGAGACGAGGGACTTCCCGCGGCGGCTTGACCGGAGCCTGGGCTTGGACCTGAATGTACCCAAGAACGAAACGACGACCTTCTCGGCTGGCATTTCACAGGAAGGCAAAGAGACCTCGCCCGACCTCAGCCAATAAAGGTTAAAGCTGACAACGTCGTCGCCCGAGAGCGCTCGCGCGAATAGTCTGGTCCGCTTTCAATCGCGAGGCTTCCGCACAGTGACGTCGTACCGCAGTCCCTCGTACACGCATGCGCCATAGCCCGTTCGGTATCGCGGCGAGCGCCGATTCAAACTCTTTTTCCAGCAGTGTCAGACCCCTCTCCGCGGGCAAGTGATACGACCCGCGGCAGATCGAAATACCTCCAGCGTCGATTCTCACGGCATCGTTTCGATAGCCGGAGGTGATTGGACGGTCGACAACGAGGTGCCTATCTTGATACCGAACAATAAGGAGTACCGCGTATGCAGCAAAACCCCGAAGCGGTCTCGAAGTTGACGCCCGAGCAATACCGCGTCTCGCAGACTGGCGGGACCGAGCACCCCTTCACTAACAAATAGTGGGACAACAAGGAGCCTGGTCTCTACGTCGACGTGGTTTCCGGCGAGCCGCTCTTCGCATTCTTCGACAAGTTCGACAGAGGGATGGGGTGGCCGAGTTTCACGTGGCCCCTTGAGGCCGCAAACGTCGTCGGCAACGTTGACAGCTCGCACGGCATGACACGGACCGAGATTCGCTCCAAGCACGGTGACAGCCACCTTGGTCACGTTTTCCTGGATGGACCGCGCGACAGGGGCGGGCTGAGATACTGCATGAACTCGGCCAGCTTGAGGTTCATCCACCGCAACTACTTGGAGAGCGAGGGGTACGGCGAGTACGCGAAGCTCTTCGCAAAGCAGGAGGCTTGACGATGGCAGCGACCACAGAACGCGCGATCCTGGCAGGGGGATGCTTCTGGGGAATGCAGCAGTTGGTGCGGCGCCTGCCCGGTGTCGTCTCAACGCGGGTCGGCTATTCGGGTGGCGACGTCAAGAACGCCACGTACCGCAACCACGGCACGCACGCGGAAGCGATCGAGATCACGTTCGACCCGAGTCAGACGAGCTTCCGCGACCTGCTGGAGTTCTTCTTCCAGATCCACGACCCGACGACTCCCAACCGGCAGGGAAACGACCAGGGCGCAAGCTACAGGTCGGCGATTTTCTACACGAACGAGGATCAGCGCAGTGTCGCCCAAGACACCATAGCCGATGTTGAGGAATCGGGGCTGTGGCCGGGCAAGGTGGTGACCGAGCTTTCGCCCGCTGGCGATTTCTGGGAGGCCGAACCTGAGCACCAGGATTATCTGGAACGCTATCCGAACGGCTACACCTGCCACTTCGTCCGCTCGCAGTGGAAGTTGCCGCGGAGGAACGCCGCCTGACTGATTGCGGAGTCGGTGGCCTGCGGCGGGCGCAGCTCCGCGGCGTCTGTGTAGCAAGCCGTCTGCCAAGGATCCTCGCCGCTCCTCGCGAAGTCACTCACAACGCCACAAGGTGGTGAGGTTTGGACGCCGGGACGCGGCGCGCGTCTTCGGCCTGTCCAGCGCGGACGTGCCGACGCAATTAGAAATTCCCCTTGGACATGCATTCACATGCGTGAGGTCGTCCAAGCGCTATAGGGTCACCTCGAGAGGGATTGAAACCGTTGCGCCGCCGCGCGAGCAGCAAAGGACACCCCATGAAATTATCGAGGATCGTCGGCCTGGCTGTCGCCGTCTCGTTCCCAAGATTCTTGCCCCGCCCACCGGAGGATTGCGCCATGGTGGCAACAACCGAGACGCTTCGCGGCGTCGTGCGCACTAGCGTAGCCAACCCATCCTCAAGCTGCAATCCGCGGAACAACGAGCTTCTCTTGCCCTCGATCTTGTTTCGGACGTAGCAGACGCCACCTACGACGACTACGCAAAGGGCTCCGCGATTCAATCGGTCGCGGTCAAGGTGGACGCCGCGAGGATGGGCGAAGCGGCCGCTGCTATCGGGGCGCGGATCGAACGCGAGCTCGCGAAAGACCTCGGCTACATCGATCCCAGCCTCGGGGCCCCGACTACCTTATCGGCAGCGAACTGCCCGGCGCCGACATTTATTTAAGTTTCATCGGAGAGTCGGCGGGCCGGTCCATTCGCGCTGCCCAAGTCTCGACGCCTGGGTGCCGATTCCGGTCGCGTCTAGCGTACCTCGCGGCGGTCGCGGGCGTCGGGCCACGCTCTCGCGGAATGAACGCTTCTCACGCGGCGTTGGCTTCGTCGATCGCATCTTCGGCCGGAGTCGCGCTTGAGCACGGGGCGCGCTGCGCTTTGGAGCGGTATTCTGACGGGTCGCTGCCGTAGTACCTGCGGAAAGTGCGCGTAAAGCTGCTCCGGCTCTGGTAGCCGGCGTTTAGGGCGACCTGGTCGATCGAAAGCGCGTTGGCTGCGAGCAGGTCAGCGGCGTGGCGCATCCTCACGCGGCGCAGCAGTGACATGGGCGACTCTCCGAAGGCGGCGGAGAACCGCACCATGAAAGCTGAGCGGCTGAGGCCGACGGCGTCCGACAGACTTTGCACGGTGTGCGGAAGGGACGGGCGCGAGGCCATCTCGGCGAAAGCCCGTGCGATCGGCGGGTCGCTCAAGACCGAGAAGCGCTCCACCCACACTTTCGTTGAGACCAGGCAACGCCGAAGCAGCGCGAGCAACACGAGCTTCAGCAGCGCCGCCGACATCGGCTCTCCGCCGACGTCCTGCGCCGCGAGCGCGGCCATTGCGTAGGCCATTACCCGGTCGAGCTGGTCGTGCACGTCGAACGTCTCAACAATGGGCGTTGCAAGGGATGCGAACAAGTCCAGTGCCGGCCCGTAGTTGGCTCGGAAGGTGCCACACGCAAGCACTAGGGTCGGCTCGCCGTCTCCGACGGTGTGCCGGTGCGTCGACCCCGGCGCGAAGGCGCCTTCGCTGTGCTTGCCGACGTTCCGTGGTGCGGTCGGGCGCTCCGTCGCGGCGATTGTCATCGCTCGCCCAGGCGGGACGATCACTAGCGTGTGCGGCGTCAGGCGTATGGGCGTTTCGTCGTCCGAGATGATGAACCCGGCGCCTCGAAGGCAGTAGTGGATGGTGGAGGATTCCGCGCGGGCAACCGCCAGGTGGGCACCCGCCGCAAGCACGCACTCCGACAGCCTGACGAAGTTGATGTCCACCGTGGTCATCAACTTGTCGAGGTCTTGTCGCGATATACGCCAGAAGGGCTCACCTGCCACGTCCAGAAACCTTTTATGGTGCTCAGCTTCACATCAGCTCGGCTTCAGGACAGCGGGACGACGCCCTCTCACGCAGGCAGCCAGCCTGCGCATCCGGGCGAAGGGTCCTTCCGCGCTCCAACCTGATCTGGGATTTTGGGTCTTCGTTGCCTTCGACTGAAGACGCTGAACAAGTAGCCAGTCGCGGCTGACCGAGTAGTGGTTGCAGCCGAATTAGATATATTCAGCCGCAACATGAATAATCCGGCTAAACGTCTCGGCGACCGGCGAAGCCTTATGAATTCACGCGAACGCATGCCGACGTGCGTCAGCAGGAGACCCCGAGCCTCGATCGCAGAGCCAGGTTCGTGACGGACCGATCACGCGCGCGGGAGTCAGACGCGCAGCTCGTGCTGTCACCGCGGACTGCTCGGTCACCGCGCAACACCTACCGTTGGCGCGGCCGGGGTCGCTCCCCCTTCCAACGCGGCAGCGATCGCGTTGTCGACGCGTTCGAGCCACCCGAACTCAAGCTTCTCCCGGGCGCCCGCAGGGATGCCGCCGTAGTCGCCGCAGTACGGGCGAGCAGCATGACGCGCGCCAAGCCCGCGGCCGCGGCGACCTTCTTCTTGATCCCGCCTATGGGCAACAGACGTTCCGCAGCGAGATTCCCCACGTCATGGCCCCGTCGCTTCGGACCTGTGACGAGAGACACGAGAGCTGTGAACATCGCGACCCGGGCGTTCGGTCCGTCCTTTGGCGTCGCACCTGCGGGAACGCGGATGTGGATGTCGCTTGCTTCAACCACGTCGAGGCCAACACGGCTCGCGCGGGCCATGGCGAGGTAGCAGCTTCAGGAAGTTCTGATGCACTATCTCGGCGCGCGGGAGCGCGCCAAGCGCGGCGGAGAGCATGCGGTTGACGTGGTCCGCGCCCTGCATCGAGTCTCTCCTGAGTTGCGGTTTTGCGGCGCCTCCGCGAGGTGACATGTCAGCGCGGACTTCGCCCGGCCCGAGGCGAGAGCGCGAACACACCGAACAGCCGCTTTGTCGTCCTCCGACGCCTACGGCACGCGCCAGCCCGCACGCTCCGCGAGCGCGCTCAATCCTTCGTGATCGTATTTCCTCGAACTCTCTGTGTGGATCGTCTTGCCCTCGCGGAAGTGGAATCGGCATTGACCAATCGAGGCCCACTGGTCTGTGAGGTTGAGCAGCTGCATCTCGACCGCTCTTTCGGCGTCGTTCCACCTCGCTACGTGCCGGAGGCGATCCAGGTGGAAATCGCCCCCGAGTTCCCTGTTGATGCGGGCGTGCCGCAAAAGCTGTCCGGCCGAGGGCACGTATCGCGGCCAGCGCATGTCGTTTTCGAAGCGTTGCGACGCGATTGAAAAAGAGTGATCGCGAAATGCCCTATCAATGTCCCCCGCCCGACACGCCAGACTCTTCGACGGCTGATCGCGGACGGGACGGACGCAGGCGCGCACAGCACTTTTGGACGACGATACCTCACGCTATCGAATGCATGTCCAAAGGGAATTTCCAATTTCGTCCGCTGTATCCGATCTTTGGGTCTGCTGGCGCGGCCGAACACACGCGGCCGCCTCGACAAGGACTGAAACTATTGCGCCGGGCCGTGGTGAAGCGCGGGCAGCAAGGAGCCCCGATGAAATTACCGAGGACTGTCGGCTTGGCTGTCGCCGTCTCGCTGCTCGCCGCCACCGTCGGCGCTCGCGTAGATCAGCGGCGCGGCTTCGGCCGGTCGACCGTGAACATGCGTCAGGCAGACTGAGCTCCGCATGAGGCGACCCTTCTTTTAGCGCAGAGAGAAGGACGCCTCGCACATGGATGATCACGCAATTATGCCGCGGAACAAAAGTGGACTGCAACTCCGATGACCAATGACCAGAGCGACAAAACCTTCCATCTGAACCGTCAAGGCCCTCTCGGCGTTGCCGCTGCCACGGGGGCTGCTTCGCCGGCTCCGGGTGTCCTGATAGGCACCGCCGCGACAACCGCGGATCTCGCGGAAGCATTCGGACCGGCCCTCTCCCAATCCGCGGATGCTTCCGCGAGTACTCTCGCTGCCAAGTCGCCTTCGCCAATCCCCGGCTATCTGTCATTTGGCCCGGACGACGCCGGATTCGTCGAGGTAATGGTCAACGTGATGTGTCCTGCGGATGTGCTGACCATCGACCGACAAGTGAGGGGCGGTTTCGGTAACGGCGCGCGCCTTTATATGCGCGGCCCCTGGCAAGAGGGTAACCCTGAACCGGGCTATCAATTGCCGCTCACACCCAAGCAGTTTCACAGGCGGCACGATCATGGGCAGCCATCCCGGCACCAGCATCGTCTCTCCTCATCTGCAACACTGGAATGCGGAGAACCTGTTTGTCGGCGGTGCATCCATCTATCCCTCCAATGCCGGCTACAACCCGACAGGCTCGTTAGGGGCGCGCTTCGACTCGGCGACGATCTCAACGATTACGTTGCGTGGCCGCGCCACCTCTAATCCCGATCCAAAGAAAGGATATTCCCAATGAAAGGCGCAGGAAAGATTGGCGCGATTATCGCGGCGCTTGTATTTGCGGCAGCAACCGCGAATCCAAGCTACGCGCAGGACGCCGAGCACGGAAAAACCATCTTCAAAGCTTGCGCAACGTGCCACGCTACGGATCAGGCGGTTCGCGTCGGGCCGGGTCTGGGAGGAATCATCGGCAGGAAGTCGGGTACGGTTCCCAGCTTCCACTACAGTGACGCGATGAAGATGTCCAATATTGTCTGGGATACGAAGATCCTCGACGCGTATCTGGAATCGCCACAGAAGGTGGTTCCCGGAAACAGGATGCCCTACGCTGGGCTGAACAACCCAACGGACCGGGCCGACCTCGTTGCCTATCTTGCCACGTTAAAGTAGCGGCTCGTTCAGCGAGCGTCAGCAAGACACCATCCATTTGGACATTAACATCGATACGCCGACTAATGTGTTGGACCGGCAGAGCACGCGCGGCCGCTTCGACATTGATTGAAGCCACGAGCGCATGGAGGTCAGCGTGTCCGCCCGGACTATGACATCACTGTTCCTGTCATGGCGTCCCTGATGCCCTGCATCAGGCACGCCATGGACGACTATCTCGACGCGCCAAGTGCTCGAACGGTCCAAGGGGTTTGAGCCTGGGAGGATTCTTGGCGAGCGACTTACGCCCGACATGCTAAGTTCGGAGATCAGTTCTCCGTAAGCTGCACCAGCCTCTGCGGAAGTTTCGGCTCCTTCGTCCTTTGGTTTGACACCGATCGGCGCTTTCACTGGCTCAACGATGACGGTGATCGTCAAAAAGAGACATTTCGTTATTTTTGAAAGCGAGAGGTGACATTTTCGGCCACGTAACCCGGCAGGGAAATAGGAGAAAAATAAAGAAGCGACTCTGCCTTGTGAGTTTATATGAACATCGAAACGATCAAGACTCGATGCGCTGACGCAAGGCGACACGCAAAGGCGAGTTTTCAAAACTGTCTTGTAAATCGTCTCGCACATCGGTTTCTTTGTGGCGACTCTATAGGTTGATGATGGAAGCATTAATTCTCCCGCGGAATCGCAAGAGGTTGCTTGAGAAGCGCTTTGACTCCTTGGCTCTGGTTCCCACGGCGGCGGCGATTTGTTATCCATTTCTGCTAAATGCTTTTCACGCTGTCGTCGGCACGGAAGCCGTAAGCCCACCACCGCTCGCAATCGCCAGCGCGACCTTCATCCTGGTCGTTGCGTTCGTCGTGCCGTTTCTTGGGATCGCTCTGGCTTGTCGTCCCACGTCCGACCCCGGTTCAAGACGCCTCGCTTATGTCAGCGTCGTCTCGCCAACGCTCTATGTCTTTCTCGGCGTCGTCCAGACCTTGATCGAGAGTCCTATTCCCGACGAGGTCGTCTGGTGCGCGATTTGGCTCGGGATCACGATCTGGTCGCAGTCTGCGCGAGATCCGGTCGCTGCAACTGTGCCTGCAGTCGGGGGGTGGCGGGTTGTCCACGGGGTAACGGCCGCGGTCCTGTCCATATATGTGGTGTTTCATCTCACCAATCATCTGTTCGGCTTGATAGGGCCGGATGCGCATGCGGCCGTTATGAAGATCGGACGGGTGGTTTATCGCTCTGCCGTAGGTGAACCGTTGTTGGTGGCGACCATGGTTTTCCAGATTGGCACCGGCCTCTTTCTGGCATGGCGGTGGAGCGCCGCGGCGCATGACTTCCAGCGGACCTATCAGGTGGCTTCGGGAACCTATCTCTCACTGTTCATTCTCGGCCACATGAATTCGGTCTTCGTCTACGCGCGAGGCTTTCTCGGCATATCGACGGATTGGAATTTCGCGATCGGAGCCCCGACTGGGCTAATTCATGACGCATGGAATATCCGTCTGCTGCCTCACTACGCGCTCGGCGCCTTCTTCGTCCTGAGCCACCTTGCTTCAGGGCTAAGAGTGGTACTGATCGCACACGGTGTCGATCAACGTAATGCCGACCGCCTTTGGGGTGTCTGCGTCGCGACGAGCACCATCGTCGCGGCCGCGATCATCGCGGGAATGTCCGGCGTCAGGATCGGTGCATTGGCTTCGTGACTTGCGAAGTGATTATCGTGCTCGTATACGCCGCTCCACGCAAAGCGCGGGAATCCCCGACCGGGGTGGCGCGCCGTGTGAGAGTTTCTCCTTTTTTGTCTCCTGTCGGACGCTCCGGGAAACAACGGAGCGTCTCGTCTTGTGGCGGAGCGAAGCGATGACCAGCGTCCGGCGACCAACGAAGGCTCTGAAATCGTCGTGACTGGCGGCAACGTCACTCAGCAGAGTGGCGGTGACTGCGTGAGAGACGGGCGCGGTGCACGGCACCAGTCGAGGCCTTCGACGTGATAATCTTCGGGCCGATCTTCGGAGCGAAGGCCCACTTTTCCCGTGCGATCCTCCCAGGGATTCCTCACTCGAGCTATCTAAAGCGCGCTGCCGCTTTCTCATGTCGGAGATGATGAAGAAAGGTGGTCGGTGTCACTTTTGTTACTTGTCGGAAGGAAAACGAGAACGCCGAGGTACTGCCAAAGCCCACATCCGCCGCGACCTGCGAGATCGCCCGCCCCGCAGAGAGTTGATCGATTGCGAGGGCTATTCTTGCTCTTTGTCGCCAGGCTTTAAAGGTCAATCCCGTTTCTAATGGAAACATGCGGCTGATCGTACGAATCGACGTTGCGGCGCGAACGGCAAGGTCACTTATGCCGAGTAGCATCTGCGAATCCGCTAACGCCAGATCAGCGACGCGTCTTCCGACCATGCTTGTTGGCATCGGAAGGAACACCGGAACGTCGGGTGTCTCGGTAAGCTCGTGAAGAATCAAGCGGACGGCAAGCTCGGCTTTTTCGGACTGTGTATCGACGTTGAAGGCGGCAAGGATTAATTCCCGTAGAAGCGGTGTAACCGCCAAGGCGAATATGTAATCGAGTGGCCTTTCCGGCGCCCACTTCTGTAAAGCCGATGGGTGCCAATAGATCATCCGTAATTCGGTATCGGAAAGCATGTCGACCCGATGAGGTATGCCGGCTGGCATCCAGAGTGCAAGTTGGGGCGGGACGAACCAGCGTCCTGATACGGTGTAGACCTGGAGCATCCCGAAGCAGCAAAGATCACTTGTGCTTCTTCATGTGCGTGCAGTCCGACGGCCGCACCTCGGGGGAACGTCCTGCTAAGAGTCCTGAACGGCATCGGTAGCTGCGCTTGGCGCGTCATATACGTCGATTGGCCACTCATCGTTGACACGTCTTGGCATCATTGCGCGATGAGCCGGTCGAGCGTCCCGTCGCAGTCCGTGTTGCCCATGTCGATCCCGACACCTCTAACGAGAGACCTCATGTTGAAGAGAATACCGGTCACTGGTGTGCAGTTATGGCCAACACAACTCAACTGTTCGCATAACACTAAACACTTCGCGCCGGAGATTGCATCCTGATGGGCGGCGTCGAATGTTTAACCGCGTCGAAGCGCCGCCGGGCAATGCTCTGCATCTTGCTTGGACTTACTCTAAGTTCCCTCGGAAGCGCGATCGTGAATATCGCCTTGCCAAATATCTCGCGTTCATTCGCAAGCAGTGACGCGGCGACCGTTTGGGTCGTGAATGCCTATCAGCTTTCGGCAACGGTATGCTTGTTGCCCGTTGCAAGTCTGGCCGAGTCACTCGGTCTGAAGCGCGTTTATGCCGCCGGTCTAGCTATTTTTGTTCTCGCGTCGTTGGGTTGCGCTTTCGCTCCAACCTTGCCGATGCTGGTGAGTGCGCGCTTGATTCAGGGCGCTGGAGCGGCCGGCGTTTCTGTGGCCGGCGTTGCATTCGTACGTGTGATCTATCCGCACCGCATGGTCAGTAAGGGCCTCGCGCTCGTCGCATTAGCGGTGGCGATACCCGGAGCATTGGGGCCTACCATGGCCGCGACAATACTTGCCGTCGCAAAATGGCCCTGGTTGTTTCTGGTGAATGCGCCGTTCGGCCTCGCGGTACCGCTATTTATTGCACCTGCACCACCGGACATTCGGGTTGCTCGCTCTCTCGATCTGACCGGGACCGCTCTCAATGCGTTAGCGTTCGGGCTTTTCGTCGTCGATGTCGCGCGCTGGGTGCTGGCGCATTGCGATGGGAGAGATCGTAGCAGGTCTTTTCTGTTTTGGCCTCTTCGTTCGACAACAGCTCCAGCACCCTATGCCAATGTTGCCATTCGATCTTTTTCGTGTACCTCTGTTCACCCTATCGATGTGGACATCTGTCTGCTCCTATGCAGCACAAATTCTGGCTTACGTCTCCTTGCCGTTTTTATTTGAGACGGGGATGCATCTTTCGGCCGTGGAAACAGGTTTTCTTCTGACGCCCTGGCCGTTCATGACTGCCGTCACGGCTCCGATCGCCGGTCGCTTGACAGTCCGCTACCCCGCCTCGGTGCTTTGTAGCATTGGTTTGGCGTTGTTGGCGGCCGGTTTGCTTCTGACGGTCTTCTTGCCGACAACTCCGGCGAAGTGGGATGTCGTATGGCGGCTGGCGCTTTGCGGTATCGGCTTTGGTCTTTTCCAGACCCCAAACAACACGGCGATGATGACGGCTGGACCCATAGGGCGTAGCGGGGCTGCAAGTGGGATGAATGCTGCGGCTCGCTACGTCGGATGGTCGCTTGGTTCCGCGTTGGTCTCACTGATCTTCGGCTTGGGCGGAGATTATGGCGCGGTCTTTTGTTTGGCCGCCGGAATGGCCTTCGCTCTGATGGGAGCCGCGACCAGCAGCGCTCGTCGGTTCAGGTAGCGTCTCCGAATGCGGGACGCCTGCACCTCGTCGAAGGTTGTGTGGCGATGTGTTCGCCGCTAGCCAAACGTGGCTTTCGACGTGCCGCCGCCGAACTCGGGGTACAGGAATCGACGATCAGCCGTGGCATCCGAGAGTTGGAAGATGAAGTCGGGGTTGCTTTATACGTCACCCTGGTGGCGTAACGCTCACCAATGGGGGCAGAGTTATGCTCGCGTGGCGAACGGTCGTGTCGAATACGCCTTAGAAGATGGTGGTGGCCGGAGTCGGGGTTATTGCAGCCGTAAGGGCGCCGCCGATCGAGGTCACGGCGGCAACGGCGAGACCGACCTCGTAGCCAGATTCGAAAGACGCGACACCGGCGGCCAGCGCCACGCCGATGAGCTGCGCAATCCGGCTCGCCGCATTGTTGATGCCGGAGGCGAGCCCCTCGTTCGTCTGGTCAACGCTCGACATGACGGATGCGGTGAGCGGTGCCACGAGCACTGCGAACGACAGGCCAAGCAGCGTCATGGGTGCGATAACGCCAAGCATCAAAGGTTCCTTCTGACCGAGCGCCATCCAAACATACGCCAGAGCGGCCCCTGCCGGTCCCGCGATAAGCATGGTTCGCGCGCCAATCTTGTCCGCCAACCTGCCGAAGACATTCGACAGGAGTCCCACGCCGAGCGTGAAGGGCAGGAATACCAACCCGGCATCGGTCGACGACAGAGCGCGGCGATCGACGAGATCGAAAGGTAGCAGGAAGAACATGATCGAGATCCCCGTATAGATCATCAGGGTCGCGACGTTCAGCCCGAGGAAGGCGTGGTTCTCAACTAGGCGGGGCGGCGTCATCGGGTGTTCGCTTCTGCGCTCCCAGAACGCGTAGACCGCGAGCCCAACAATGCCGAGCCCGGCGACGATCGCGAGCGCCGTGCCTGTCCGGGCCGGAGCGTCCGCGGCGCCCTGAGCTTCACTAGGTCCGATCTGGCTGAGCGCCCAGGCGAGCGCCCCAAGCGCGGAAGCCAGGATCGTGGCGCCGATCACGTCGAACGGGCGTCGGATGCGGCCATCTTTGGGCGCGAAGACCAGCAGAACTCCCACTGCTACGAGCGCGAGCGGCGGGTTGATCCAGAACACGGAGGGCCAGCCAAGGGTTTCGGTTAGCCAGCCGCCCAGGACAGGACCTCCGGCGGTGGTAAGAGCCGATGCAGCGGCCCATACTCCGATCGCTCGATTTCGCTCCGCGCGCGGATAGGTGGCCCCGATCAGGGCGAGACTGGCGGGGGTGACGATTGCTGCGGCCGCTCCCTGAACGAAGCGCGCGGCGATCAACCAGGCGGGCGAAGGCGCCAGAGCGCAAATCGCGGACGCCAGACCGAACAGGACGCAACCGAGCGCGAGCATGCGCGCCTTGCCGTAAACATCGGCGAGCGCGCCGCCGATCAATGTCAGCGAGGCGAGCGCCAGCATATACCCGTTGAGAACCCATTGAATGGAGGCGAGGTCCGCACCGAGATCAGCGCGCAATCTCGGCAACGCGACGGGCAGCGCCGTCCCGTCGATGAACGCCATCGAGGATGCGAGCACGCAGGCGGCCAGCACAATGCCCCGGTGCCGACCCGCCTCTCCCCGTCCGAGCTCTCCCGGGCCCGATTCCGCATCGATAACGCCGCGGCTGCACGGCTCTACAAACGGCTGTGCCATTCATCGACCTCTCCGCTATCTGCCGCTGGTCGTCAGTTCTTTGCCAAAGATTTGAGGTGGCGGACAAAACCGAGCACATCGTCGGGCATCAGACGGCCGATCGCGCGGGTCGAATAGACGGCAGTAACCACCCGGCCTTCGGGATTGAGGACGAAGCCGGTCGCTTGGAGACAGACGGGACCGTCATTGACGAAGGCGCCGGTGACTGCGGAAACCGCTCGCGCGTTGGCGCCGTAAGCGACTGGCAAACCTAGCTTGTGCTTTTCGACGAGCGTTTCCGACTTTTCCCGATCGTCTACCGATACCGAGACGACCTTGATGTCTTCCCCAGCGAATTTGTCTGCCGCTCGCGCGAAAGCGGCAAGCTGGGCGTTGCAGTACGGACACCAGGAACCGCGGCGGAACAGGACCACACCGAACCCACTGGCCAGATCGCCAGGTAAATGCATTTTGCAGCCACCGACGCGATCAAAGGTAAGAGAAGGAAAGACATCGCCATTTCGCAGCATCACAATTGCTCCGTTGTTTGAGCTGCCTGGCGCTCAAAGTGCCCGCGGTTCCCGCGAGAACGCCTGTCGCATCCGGGAATAGGATAACTTCGCTGATCCCACCTCCGAGAGGCGTGACGGCTTCGATGACGTCGTTGCGAGCCTCCTGACTTCTCAATCCGGCATCGCGTGTCGGTCGCGGCACCGAAATTCTATGACGACGTTTTGGAGAATGACATTGCAGCGCAAGCGAGGGAAATCACAACTTGGCATCGAGTCGATAGACGATCGTTATTGCCGCTTGCCACACCGCGTGATGCCATAGCAGGAATGCCACCAGCCGGATCTGCAGGGATTCTAAACCCGTTCCACCCCGGCATTTCACTGGGGAGATATTGTTTCCATTCCCACGCGTTTACAGCGACGATGAGGTGTCGAGCGCGTACGTAGAGACGGCTGCTGCTCTAGTCTCCAGCCGGCGAAGACCGTGCCGCCTGTCCGCAACTCACCTAGGCAACCCACTCCTCAAGCGTACTGTCGCGTCGGGCGACATAATCACTACGCCATGTTCGGTTATCGGTTCAGGGGCTGACTAGCCTGACCAACGGATTTCCGACTCCTGCAGAGTGCGATGTCTTTGTTCATCGCATGGCCTTATTCCAACGTGGCGCCGTGCGCTCGAATGTCAAATCGGTTATTGGTTGCCTGACTCTGCGTCCGTCGCTATCGCACCACAATCAGCCAGAGACCACATCGAGTTCAAGCTTATTGGTCGACGGTCCCAGGAGCGCACCAACCGCATCAAGCAACCCGCCGAACACCCGAAGAACCACAGGTGTGTAGAAAGACATTTCTACTCGAGCGCTCGTCTGACCTCCTGCGCGGGTCGTTACCGTCTGAAAGCTTTAGACCCGGGCCGGAGAGAATGAAAACAATAGCGATCCGGCATTTCTAACAACGCACAGACGGGAATACCTTCCCCATACACCTCATCGATACTTGGTGGCAGCACGGGGGCCCATCGATCACAACGCGGTCGATCCGCGTTCGTGTGTGCGGCCCCTACTCTCGATGTCCAAGAACTCGATCGAGCAGCCCAGCATGAAGGAGTTGCGCCATGCCCTTTCGCTTCATCGCGAAGTCTATCCACACCTACCTAATCGACTATCCTGTTGCCATCGTCTTGATGGTTGCACCAGTCCGGCTGAACTCAGTCAAGAGCAGTCCTGTCGCGCTGTGGCTTTCGGCCGTGCCCCGCGGCGCGGCAGTGCTGCTGCCGGCTTTCACGGACCATGCGACCGGGCTCCTCTGGGTCATGCGTTACTGGCTGCATCTCTGGGTGGACCGCGCATTGGGTGCAATCTCCATCACTGCCCCCTCTGCTCTCCATTTTACTGGGTTTGACGCCTGGCACTACTGGTTTCTCGCCGCTGGGTTCTTGCTGACGACCTCAGTTCTCAGCGCGCCCGAGGTGAGCGCCGCCCAGCGCGCGAAACTTGCCACGCGGAACTACCATGTGAGAATCGGTTCCGATTTGGCGCCGCATCGCGTTGCAGATGCGATCGCAAGAAAGCTGTGTCGTGGTTGAATAGACTGTAGCTATTGACACTACGATCGAGGCCACATATGGCCACCTAACTCTTCGATCGCAGTAAGACCCGCGCGTGAGTTAGCGGAGGCGGCGCCTACATTCTACGCTGCGGGGCCTTGCTCCAGGGAGACCGAGCTCTTCTTCCATCGATACGTTACTTGCGCCATTCAGGTGAGTGGTCGGCTAGCGGTTACCCCATGTCGGTGTTGATCGCGAATTCCTGGGACTACCGGATTGACGAAGCTGATGAACTTCGTGTGGGCCGCCATTCGACTGGGCAGCATAATCATCAAGACCGATGCTAATGGTTCGTCCAAAGTAGCGTGAGCCTGAGCACTCTTCTTGCCGTGACCCCGATTGGCCGCCGTCAGCCTTTAAGGTGGGGGAATACTGTGGTCATTCCATTACCTTACATCCACACCTTTCCAGAATGCGATGTAGCCTTTGATGACCACAGCTGCATCGGAGGGCTCGGCGTAATACCACGCTGCATCTTCATTAGTTTTGGCATCGACGACAAGCGAATAGTAATTCGCAAGACCCTTACATGGACACCGGCTGGTCGTCGTGCTCTGCCTAAGATATTGCGTATTGACGGAATCGGGCGCGAAGTAGTGGTTGCCTTCGACGATAACGGTCTTGTCCGATTTCGCTACCATTGTCCCGTTCCACGTCGCGACTGCCATTTCTCATTCCTTACTATGCGATAAGCTTGAGCCGATACAATCCATGCTTGATCCGTTCGGTCGGCGCTAATTAGAACACTATCAGGCGACGGCCACAGCGCCGATCCCGTACAGAAGCAGGTTCCTGGCGAGTGGACGACGCAAAAAGAGATTGACTAACCAGGCCCGTTACAGAAGCCGGATGGAGCGAAGCGCAATCCGGGTTGACGTCATTGCGGATGCTCCCGGATTTCGCTTCGCTCCATCCGGGCTACGATCTCCGCCACCGTCACACCGGCAGAAACCGCTTCAAGGCGGGCAGGAAGAAGATCGCGACGTTGATCGTGCTCCAGAAGATGGAGCGCAGAGTCGGGCGGTTGCCGAGATAGGTGAAGACGTAGGCGATCCGCACGATCAGGAAGAGCGCGGCGAGCTCGTCGACCAGGCGCTGCGGGGAATCGCGGAATTCGGCGAGCAGCACGGCAATCGCAAAGAAGGGGAAGGTCTCGATGCCGTTCTGGTGCGCGCCCAGCGCGCGCTGGGAGATGGCATCCTCATAGAAGGCCGGGTCGCGCGGCTTCGAATTGTCGAAACGACCGAACCTGATCCATTCGATCGAGGCGATCGTCGCAAGATAGAGCAGCAGCGCCCCAAATACGCACCATTCCGCGAGCGTCATGGTTCCTTCCCCCCTAGCTCGCAACCTAGCGAAGTCGGCCCAATCTTGACAAGTTCGGTCCAACGCGCGAACCCGTTGGGCCATGACGCGCGTTCTCCCGATCGACACAGCGAAGGCCACCGCGGCACCGGCCGCCTCGCGTGTCGGCGTGCTGCTGGTCAATCTCGGGACGCCCGACACCGCGGATGCCCCGGGCGTGCGCGTCTACCTCAAGGAGTTCCTGAGCGATCCCCGCGTCATCGAGGACCAGGGCCTGGTCTGGCAGTTCGTGCTGAACGGCATCATCCTGCGAAAGCGCCCGCGCACCAAGGCGCTCGACTATCGAAAGATCTGGAACACCGAGAAGAACGAATCGCCGCTCAAGACCATCACCCGCTCGCAGGCCGACAAGCTCGCCGCCGCGCTCGCCGACCGCACGCATGTCGTGGTGGACTGGGCGATGCGCTACGGCAACCCGTCGATCAAGTCCGGCATCGATGCGCTGATCGCGCAAGGCTGCGACCGGATCCTGGCGGTGCCGCTCTATCCGCAATATTCGGCCTCGACCTCGGCGACCGTCTGCGACGAGGTGTTTCGCGTGCTCGCCCGCCTGCGCGCACAGCCGACGCTGCGGGTGACGCCGCCCTACTACGAGGACGAGGCCTATATCGAGGCGCTCGCGGCCTCGATCGAGGCGAGCCTGGCGCACCTGCCGTTCAAACCGGAGCTGATCGTCGCCTCCTTCCACGGCATGCCGAAATCCTATGTCGACAAGGGCGACCCTTATCAGAGCCACTGCGTCGCGACGACCGAGGCGCTGCGTCGCCGGCTCGGCATGGACGCCTCAAAGCTGCTGCTCACCTTCCAGTCGCGCTTCGGCAATGAGGAATGGCTCCAGCCCTATACGGATGCGACCATGAAGCGCCTGGCGCAGGAAGGCGTGCGCCGCATCGCGGTGGTGACGCCGGGCTTTGCCGCCGACTGCCTGGAGACGCTGGAGGAGATCGCGCAGGAGAATGCCGAGATCTTCCGGCACAATGGCGGCGAGGCATTTGCCGCGATCCCCTGCCTCAACGACAGCGAGCCCGGCATGGACGTGATCCGCACCCTGGTGCTGTGCGAACTGCAAGGCTGGATCTGAGGGCGCTCCATGAAGCGGCGTGAGGTTCTGGCACTTCTCGGCGGCGTCGCCCTGCTGCCGCTGCCGGCGGTCGCGCAGCCGGCGGCGGCCGCGATGCGCCGGCTCGGCGTGCTCACGGTGACGGCGGCCGATGACGCGATCGGGCAGATGCGCGCGACGATCCTGGCCGATGCGCTCGCAACGCTTGGCTGGAAGGAGCAGGACAACTTGCGGATCGACTGGCGCCACGGCGGCGGCGATCGGGCGCTGATCGCACGGCAGGCCGGCGAGCTGGTTGAGCTTGGTCCCGACATCCTGCTCGCCATCGGCACGCCGTCGGTCGAGGAGTTGCGCAAGCGTGCCGCGGCAACGCCGATCGTGTTCGCCGTCGTCACGGATCCCGTTGGCCAGGGTTTCGTCAAAACCCTTTCGCATCCGGGCGGCAACATCACCGGCTTCACCGACTATGACGGGCCGATGGCCGGCAAATGGCTGGAGATGCTGGCGCAGATCACGCCGAAAGTCTCCCGCATCGCCGTGGTCAATCCGTCCACGGCGCCTTTCGCCGGCCTCATGCTGCCCGCGATCGAACAGGCGGCGCGCTCGCTCGGCGTGTCGGTTGACCCGGTGCCGGTCCATGACGCGGCCTCGATCGCGGCGCTCGCGGCCCGCAAGGGCGAAGGCCTGCTCGTCCTGCCCGATTTCTTCACGCTGGCGAATCGCGCGCGCCTCCAGGCGGCGGTCGCCGAGGCACGCATCCCTGCGGTCTACTGGAACCGGACCTTCGTCGATGAGGGCGGCCTGATGTCGTACAGCACCGATAGCGCCGAGCAGGTGCGGCGCGCCGCCGCCTATATCGACCGCACCGGGCGCTCTCAGCGTTCCGGCATTACGTGGAAGGGCGCAAGTCCTGCCGATCTTCCGGTGCAAAACCCCACCAAATTCGAGCTTGCGATCAACCTGCGGACCGCACGAACGCTCGGCGTCCACCATTCCGCCGGCGCTGCTTGCGATCGCCGACGAGGTTATCGAATAGCAGCCCGGATCTGCTAAATTAGATGGCGTGGTCCCCGAATGCGCGGTCAACCGTTGCGAGCTTCCTCCTCCTCGAAGGTGACGGGACGATCTGGACAGCGCCGGTCGGCCGCGTGCATCGATAGGCGCTTGTCGCTCACGGACGAACGCGGATGATGGTCTTCCCATTGATCCGCTTGGCCTGGTTGAAGGCGGCCACGGCGTCCTCGAGGGTCGACACAGTGCCGATGTTCGTCCGCAGTCGTCCGTCCCGCACCCGCTGAACGATCTCACCCAGCTGGGCACGATTGGACTCGACAACGAAGTCGACCGCCAGACCGTCGTCGGGCCGAGCCTCGCTCGGCCCGACGATGGACACCAGCATTCCTCCGGCTCGAACCAGGCGCGCGGATCGCTTCCCGATGTCGCCGCCGATGAGATCGAACACCAAATCGACGCCGCCGACGTCTTCCAGGTCGTCGTTCTCGAGGTCGACGAACTCTTGCGCGCCGAAGTCGAGCGCCTTCTGACGGTGGGGGGCGCGTCCGGTGCCGATCACGTAGGCACCGGCCTCACGTGCGAGCTGGGTCACGATCGACCCGACCGCGCCGGCCGCGCCGTGTGCGATGACGCTCTGCCCCGCCCGAAGGCGGCCGTGCTCGAACAGTCCCTGCCACGCGGTCAGGCCCGAGATCGGCAGGTTCGCGCCCACCGTGAAGTCGACGTCGCCCGGCAGCGGCGCGAGGTTGCGTGCTTCGACTGCCACGTACTCCGCCAGAGTGCCGTCGCGATACCAGTCGGCGAGGCCGAACACTCGCTGTCCGACCGACAGCCCGGTCGTGCCGTAGCCGAGGGCGGTAACCACTCCGGCCAGCTCGTGCCCAGGAATTGACGGTGTTCGGTCACGGTCGAGGCGATCGGTCCAGGTCGAAGGCCACGCCAACTCAGTCCCGACGAATCCCGACGCATGAACCTGAACGACGACGTCGTTTATCGCCGCCTGCGGCTCGGGCCGCTCCACTAGCTTCATTCCGGCCGTTCCCGCAGCCTGGTCCGTCACCACTATCGCTTTCATCGTCCACCTCTTCGAGTGTGGTATGTCGTCTTCATTCGAATTCCTTTGCAGATCACCGAAAATACGACGCAAAACTCGATGGTCTAATGACCTGTAGTTATGGAATCGATGCCATCGGCGTAAGAAGCAGAGGTTTGTACCGCACCTTTGACTTTCGCGCGCTGCGTTGACAGTTCCTTTCGGCGCAGTGGGCGGAAACTGATGATTTCGAGACGGCGCCGGTAGTCAACCGCGCGCCGGCTCGCCGCGACAGCCGGTCGGCGGGTAATTGGCGCGAGCGCGTGCGGCGCTGGTGTCGAGAGCCGTGCCGGAGCACCTGTCCGTTGCGGCACTTCCCTCCGCGAGGATTCGCTCGAACGGAACTCTTGGCGACCGCGACGAGGTGTTCACGTGCCGGTCCACTGGTCGCGACCGTATTACACGCGGTTATCGAAATCATAGCTTTACGAGTCGATTCTTTGCCAATAACGCTGTCGCGGTGAGCACGGTCGTCAGGCCGCGGCCGACGGCGTACAGCCTCGCGGCAATTTGGAATTGCGAGCACATCCGGGGCCGAGGTCGATTACGTCGCAGCACTCTAGGAGCGAGATACGACGATGTTTTCTGTGATTTTCGAGGCGCTCCCCAATAAAGAGAACTGGGATGACTACCTTGACTACGCAAAGATACTGCGCCCTGAGCTGGAGCAGGTCGAGGGCTTCGTCGACAACATCCGCTACAAGAGCCTGACCCGCGAGGGTTGGATCCTATCGCATTCGAACTGGCGGGACGAGAAGTCGCTCGTGCGCTGGCGGATCCACATGCGCCATCACGAGGCCGAGCAGAAGGGCCGCGGCGAAATCCTCGCTGACTACCACCTGCGCGTCGGCCAGATCACTGCTGACAATCAAGTGCCGCCGGGGTATGCCCTCACGGAGCAGAGGCTCGAGGAGACCGAAGTCGGGGAGGGAACGACGGTCACGCTGATTAACGCGACTCGCCCCGCGGAGTGGAAGCAGACCAACAACCCGTATGATTGCGCCGAGTGGCTTGGCCTAAATCCGTGGGCCGCCGACACCACCTCCTGGGACATCTTCGAGGCCTTGCTCAACCCCGGCGACCTGATTCTGCTTATATCCTGGAAGGACGCAGCTGCAGCTCAGGCCTACGAGGACACTTCCGCGCTGAATGACAAGGCGAGGGTCCGGAGAGTGCGGATCGTGCGCGACTACGGGAAATACGACCGTCGTGAGGCGCCTCAGTATTACGCGGACGCCAAGGGCGGCGAGACGCTCCACGCCTGATATTGCTCCGTGCAGGACCCCGAGCGGACTGAACCGTGGCTTCAGCGTCGACATGCTCGTCGAAGCTTAACCACCCTCCTTCACTATCTGAGAGAAGATTTGTTGCCAGCCAGGTCCTGAACAGGGCTCTGGCTTCGCGCGTGAGTCGGCTCCTTGAGCGTGCCCACCGACGTGGACACGATGGACGAGGACCCGGGCACTTGTTGGCGATCTCGGTGTCCCATCATGCTAGGTCTTCAAGGAAAGGCGGCAGCGCGGCCCCCAGCGAGCGGCGGTCGGCACATGTGAAAGCCCAGATGCGTTCCCAAGAATCTTTCCTGGCTGCATCTGGGCTGTGCCGTTACGCTCCCATCATATGAAACTCCCAGAAGGCCGCTTGGAGATGGTCGACGTGACCGGATAGAGTTCAGAGCGAGCCGGCTGGCGTAACGACGGGAAAGTCCTTCTCGGGATCGAACACGTTATTGAAAAAGTTCGTCAGAGAGTACATGGCCACCAGCGCGACGATCTCCATGACGTTCGCATCCGTGTAGCCGGCCTCGCGGACGGCTTTCAGATCGGCGTCACTGACATTGCCTCGAGTCTCGACGACTTTTCGCGCAAACTGGACGGCGGCGTCCCGCTTCGGGTCGGTGGCATGGCCCTTTCGAGCGAGAATGATTTCATCGGCCGGCAGCCTTGCCATATGCTCAGCCGTAAAGCTGTGAACCGTCAGACAATAGTTGCAGCCATTCACTTCGGAGACAGCAAGGCCGATGCTGTCACGGGTTTTCACGTCGAGCGCTTTGCTCAAGGAGCCGAGCAGGGTGGCCCAGGCGTTGAACGCGATCGGGCTCTGCGCGAAGGTCGCCATCATATTTGGGGTGAACCCGATGTTCTTGGACAGCGCATCGAGCGTCGGTTTGCAGTCGGCCGGCACCTGTTCCAACTTTAGAGCTGCGGTTCTTGGCATCGTAGTCTCCTGATAACTACACGAGATCCAGCACATCAGCCACCGGACGGCGCGGCTTCTGCGGCCAATTTCCCGGACGCTCCGCCCCTACGGACAACAGCATGACCGGTACTTCGTCCTTGGTCAGCCCGAACTCGCGGTGCACCGCGTCGGCATCAAAACCGATCATCGGCGTCGAACCCAAACCCAGCGAACGGGCCGCATAGATCATCGCCGCCGCGCCGAAAGTGCCGGTGCGTACTGCTTCGTCGCGCTGACGCTGCGGGTACTCCATGTACAGATCACGTGCGGGGATCTCCCATTCCGGCACCATCTCTGCCGGCATGATGCCTGCTTCCACTAGTGGTGCCAGACGCTCTGGTACTACGCTGGAATCGGCCAACTGGCCGCAGACGATGAAGGTAACGGCCGCTTCGGTAATCGCGGGCTGACTCCAAGCGATCGGACTCAACCGAGCTTTGGCTTCAGGCGTGCGCACGGCGATGAAGCGCCAGTTCTGCAAGTGGAACGATGTCGGCGCGGTGGTGCCGATTCGCACTAGCTCGCAGATTTGGTCGTCGCTCAAGGTGGCGGCGGGGTCGTAATACTTGGCGGCGCTTCGGCTCAGGATACATTCGATGACGGCGTTGGTCATGGTGATTCCGTTGGTCATGGTGCTCCCGTTGGTAGTGGTGGTACTTAAGCGTGTAGGAAATGTTGTGGCGATGGAGCCCAATTGACATCTCATGCCAGGGGCCATGGGTAGTTCCCTCAGGTTACCGCGGCGAGTCTGCTAGACTGGATGTCGCCGGCCACCGTCACAACTATTGCCTTCATCGTCCAAAACCTCGTGTGCGGTGGGTCGTCCTCTCTCGAATTCCTTTGTACACGAATGAAAATATTGCGGCGAAACTCGATGAGCCAATGACCTTTGGTTATGGAATCGATGCCATCGAGGCGGCGCGCAAGACTCGATGGGGCGGTCAAACACATGCTTCTCACACCGAAAGGGAGCGTTTGATGGATGGAGAAGCATTGATTTCGAGGAGCGCAAGCAGCCCTCCCTGAGGGCTGCAGCGGCGATATGGTGTGGGCTTTCGCCAATCCGACCATGGACGACGCAACTGCCTGTTTGCGCGGGAATTGGCAGGAAACAGACATTGTCCCAACCTGATTTGCTTAATCAGTTTCCGAACTATTCCGAACCCCGCGACGGCCAAATGTTGCAGGTGCAAGTCCCGGCTGCTGCGATGATTGTAATGCGGCAGCGCGTCGGGAAAGCAGAGACGCTGACATTTCGGAGCCACGTCACAGTTGAAGAGATCCACAATAGTGGCTTCGCGAAGCGCTTCCATTCCAATCACCGGAAGGCCAGCAAGTTCATGCGACGGGGCGAGCACGGTGAATTAACGCTCGAACAATGCCCAATCGTCGATACGTTCTGGCGTATCGTCGAGATCACCAACCAAGGCGACATTTACTTCGCCCTCCAGCAGAAGCTCAACCAAGCGGCTTGGCGGCCCTTCCCGAAGCTCGACGTGGAGGCCAGCGAGGAAGTTGCGAATCTCGGCGATTGGCTCCAGAACGAGCGAAGCGGAAACGGATGGGGCGAGACCGATAATTCATGGAGCCACTTCCTTTTGCCGAAAGTCACGCGCTCGGCGTCGAACAGCCTCCGTCGATGCAGGTACGCGCTCGAGCATCGGCAGCACCGCCTTCCCCAAGTCAGTGAGGTGGGTACGTTGACGCTCTCGATAGATAAGCTGCCCCCGAGCTACTGCTCGAGCTTTGCATGCCCTTGGTCAGCGCCGGTTGCGTGACGTTGCACATCTCCGCAGCACGCGTGAAGTTCAAAGTGCTTGCGACGGCTAGAGAGTACTGAACCTGGTGGAGCTCCATTGGATGTCCACTCTCAACTATTCTTGTCACTAGTGAGCACGTGTGTTGGCAACGCAGCAACACGCGGCGCGCTGAGGCGCAATATTCTAAAGCCACTGCCGAGGATCAGTGCGCCAGTCGTGCGCGAATCTGGCTTAGGACGGGAAGCAGCGCGGTTGGGTCACAGCGCCGAGTGTAATCGGCGCTGATATCGGCGTACTCGACGATCCCTTCTGGGCTTATTACGTACCGAGCTGGCATTGTCAGTGTCCAGCTCGACTCGCCATTCAGGGCAGCGAGGTCGAGACCACATTCTACTTCAGTGGCTCGCAACTCCCGGGATAGCTTCCAACGCAGACCGAACGCGCGAGCAACCTTTCCGCCATGGTCGACGAGGTTGGGGAATGATAAGCCGTTCATTTGCTCAGTGGAGCGGCTCTCGTTCGCAGACTGCTGAGAAACCGCTATGATCGACGCACCCGATGAGCGGAGCTGCCGCGCGACAGCCTGGATCGCGCGCAAATCGAGCTTGCAATAGGGGCACCATCCCCCCCTATAGAAAACAATGAGAACTGGGCCACTGTTTAGAACAGCGTAGGATGAAATCGCTTTGCCATCAGGATCACGCAGCCGGAATTCGGGAGCATGGTCTCCAGCGTGAATAGCTTTTTCGGCGATGCCAGAGGACACCAGCTGGTCAATGGCTTCCTGGCGGACACGCCTAATACGCAGAGCGGTGTTTTCATAACACTTGTCCCTAAGTGCATCGAGCTCATCTTGGAGTCGCATTGCGGCTTCCTCACCGTATATCGACGTTATGGAGGTGGCGGCAGCCCGGCTGTAGTGCCGAAATGCAAATTTGACATATTCTCGCACGACATGAGGGGATGCTCTATCGCACAACCTCCGTCTTGGTCTCTTGCCACTTCTGGAACTTATCTCAGCTTTGCGAGGACGTCGTGTCCAAGGACTTCCGCAGGCGAAAACGGCAAAATCGACGAAGAGGCGCATTTTCAATGGCAAGAGCGCCTGTCGGACGTGAATAATATGGACCGGGGTCGGGGTTCAAATTCTTATAGGATGAGGGACTGCTTCTCCTCGGAGACCGGCTTGACGATTTGAGAGGACGTTTGTAATGCCCGATACCCGCAACGAGGACAATCGCCAGTCATCGAGAGGCGACACACAGATTGTACGGAACTTTAGACTCTGTGGGTCCGATAGGCTGCCAAGCCTCAACTGCTTGATCGACCCCCGAGAGACCCTCAATCCGGATCGATGTAGGGGATCTGGAGTTCAGCCAGATCATCCTCATAACTGGCCTGAGTGCCTTCGTCGCGGCCGGAAGTAGTGGCGCCCGAGCGCGTGTGAATATCCGCACTAATGCCGAGAATTTTGCCAACGGGGCAGAGGTTTGCGGCCTCCAGCAAGAACGCGCGTTGTTGCCCGTCAAGTTCTCCCTCCAATACAACAGTGCGCTCGAACGAACCTCTTTCGCCCTCGGCGTTGTGATGGAAGCTGACGCCCACTTCTAGCCTCTCCAGCGGAAGTTTCTGGCGCCGAGCCTGAAAACGAACGGTCATGGCGGTGCATGCAGCCAGAGCTGCGCTGAGAAGGTCGTAAGGATTGGGACCGGGTGATATATGGCCAACGCCATCCGGACCGCCGATAGGAAACTCAGATGCGTCGACATGGCCAACCAGCGCGCCATGATTAGTGGGGTCGTTTGCGACGACAACTTCGCGGATCCTGCGTGCGTTTTTCTCTGGTATCATAGAGTGTCCATCCATTGTGGTGAGCGCGTCATGCAAAGCGGCGTCGGCTAGCCGCCACGGAAACGGGTCCCAACTCCTCTGATCGAAACCCACGCAACGACGAGGACGGTCTGGACGATGATAAATTTTCAGGAGTCCATGACGCCTGCGACCTTGTCTGCCACACGTTGGCCGACTGAGAGCTACTCAATCGGATCCCACGTGTCAGTCGGACGAAAGCGCAATGAGCGGCGCAGCCGCCGCAATTGGCGAGCGGTTCAGGCTCAGTGGGCTCCATGCTGTCGATCCCAGTTCTACGGATTTGATGGCCCTGATCCTCATCCGTCCGCTCTATTACATTTCCAATCAACCGCGTTGAGGCGACGCCACATCGTCCAACTTATTGGTCAACCAGCATGTACGCGCGCGTAGGTCGATAGCAGCGCAAAGTAGGTCTTGGAATTCATCGCAGATCTCCGTGCCGTATCTACCCCAATCAGTGCGTTCGGTAATTAAATTCGGCTACCATTCGGGTAAAGCTATCATATCCATAACTGGCAGGATTGCTCTGTGAAGTCAGTCTCGAAGCTCGCTGATGAGGAAATCCGCGAACGCGCGCGCGGCTGGCTTAATGGTCTTTCCGCTCACGAATAGAGCATTGACTTCCATCGAGCCGAAATCCCAGTCGGACAGGATACGAACGAGCGCACCGCTTTCCAACTCTGCCTTCGCACCGATCAGGCTTGAGGCGACGATACCCAGCCCAGCCTTCGCGGCGGCAATGGCGCCTTCAGTGATTGTCACAGCCAACTGACTTTGCACACGGACCGACGCGACGCGCCCGTCCTTGCGGAACGAGTACGTCGGTGAGAGATGGGCAGGGCCGATAATCATCGCATGGTGTGCAAGATCTGACGGCATCAACGGCGTGCCGTGCTCTTCGAGGTACAGGGGGGCGGCTGCAAGAATGCGCGGAACGTCGATCACCTTCCGCACGGTGGCGCTTGAGTCAGCCAGGCTTCCAAACCGGAAGGCGACGTCAATGCCCTCGGCGACCAGATCCTGATATCGATCGTTAGACAGCAATTCGACACGAAGCGCCGGATGCGCTGACAAAAATTTCGACAGCCTGGGAGTAATCTCCCGGAGCACGAAACTCGACGAGGTTCCGACGCGAAGCACCCCTCGCAGTTCTCCGGTGCCACGAGCCTCGTGGTCGGCCTCCTCAAGCGAGGCCAGGATCGCCTCTACACGCATTAAGTAGGTTGCTCCCGCCTCCGTCAGCGTGACCGCTCGGGTTGTCCGGCTGAACAGTGTCGCGCCCACGTCGGCTTCCAACGCGGCGATAAGGCGTGAGGCCGAGGGCTGAGAGAGACCGAGTTCACGACCGGCGCTCGAAAAGCTCCCGACGCGACCTGCGCGAGCAAACAGTTTCAGCGCTGTAAGTCGGTCGTTCATCTGTGGGCACTGTCCGGCGCCCCAGTCTTGGCGACGCGCGGCACGCTCTCGGCCCACACAAGCGCCCCGCGTTCGGTCGCGCTGGAAGGACCGCCGCCCTCCTCCCAGGCCTGCAGTGCTAGCTTCTCGACCTTCACCCTTTTCTTGGTGATGTCGTGCGTGTGCATGTCGAGACAAGAGGCACAGTTGTTAATCTGCGAGACCCGCAAATAGATTGCGTCCAGCAGTTCACTCGGCAGACCGCTCTCCATAACATAGCCATAGACGCCGCCGAGCGCCTTGGCCCCGTTGGGAACGATCTGTTTGCAATCGAGCCTCTTGGTCATAATTCTGAACCGTTCGATTTACTTTCACAGCGGTGGTGAGCGCCTCATCGTCGGAGTCGACGACGCAGACTGCGAGCGACTTCACCGGCTTGATCTTGCTCGCGTTACGGCTGATCGAATGGGTTGAGTTCCGCGGTTCGGACCAGCTCTCGCGGGCCTCGTAGATGGGTCTCGCCGTCATTCGCCTTCGATTCGATCGCGCCCGAGATCACATGGGCGTAGATGAACGCGGGCTTTGCACTAGCCGCCAGACGCAGGCTCGTTCATGGAGATCCATCGGGAGATGACGCAGGGACCTGCGTACTTCCAGATGGGCGTGCCGGCGACCGAGAGCTTAACCGCCACAAAATGCCATTCCAAGCGAACGAGTCTGAGGTCAAGGCCAAGAGGGGATTTTTGCGGGAGCGTAAGCAGTCACTCGAACTTCGGGGGTGGACGTGCGCTCGGGGTTAAGCACTCCTGGTCGCCTCGAACAGGAACCATGTGCGACGTTCCGCCTCGTCGATCCAGTTTTCGATTAGGCCAGCCGTGGCGACATCGCCATGCTCGTCGCAGACATTGCGTGTCTGCCGCATACGCTGGGTGAGCGCTAGGTTGTCTTCCTTCAGCTCGGCCAGCATGTCTTCGGGTGTGACGTAATCAGCATCATTGTCTTGGATATGCTTCATCCTGGCGATTTGGCCAATCGAGCGGATCGTTGTGCCGCCGATCTTGCGAGCTCTTTCCGCGATGTCGTCCGTCATCGCGAAAATCTGCGCGCCCTGCTCATCAAGAAGGAGGTGATAATCCCGGAAATGCGGACCTGAAATGTGCCAATGGAAGTTCTTGGTCTTGACGTAAAGCGCGAACACGTCTGCCAGAAGGACAGTGAGGGCGGCCGAAATATCCTTGGTGGCATTGGAGCCGAGATTGCTCGGAGTGTCTAGTGGCGCCTCACGGTGTTTTCTCGCGTCCTCTACACTCATTTTGATCCCTCCTTCAGGGTTGCTGCTGGGGACGGCTCTGAACAAGCAATTTTGCAAAATAGAGTCTGCACGTTTGCAAGGGCTCGGCCCTTTGTTCCGCCTCCGATGACTATCGACTTCGGGCCACCCACGTCGGCTTGCGCCAGAGCTCCCCAAGTCCGGTTCAGATCCTCGACCAGCATCGCCGTAGCGTGGCGCGCGAGCGCCTGGGTCGGGGCGTTCGTGTTGCCGCTAGTGATGCTCGGCATGATCGAGGCGTCGATCACGCGGAGGCCGTCGACCCCGCGGACTCTGAGCCTTGCGTCAACCACCGCTCGCACATCCTGGCCCATTCGGCACGTGCCGACCGGGTGAAACATCGTTGTCACGACACGCTTCACCCATTCGCCGATCTCGACGTCCGATTGGATGCGCGGGCCGGGCTCGATTTCTTCCTCGATCACCGGCGCCAGCGACTCCTGCGCCATGACCTTGCGGATCGCGCGCACCGATTCCACCGCGGCCCTTAGGTCTTCTTCCTCACCCATGAAGTTCGGGTTGATGAGGGGCATCGACGTCGGGTCGTTATCGGCCAACCGCACCCAGCCGCGGCTCTTGGGCTGAAGCACTACGAGCTCGAAGGTGATGCCAGAGCGGTCGCCCGTCGGGCTGATCCCATCGGCCGCGATGATAGGCACGTGATAGCATTGGATCGTGGGTTCGGCGGTGAAGTCGGACGGATTCCAGTGGGAAACCGTCTCGATGCCGTTGCCCGACGCCGGGCCATCCTTGGTGGCGAAATAGCGCAGGCCCGCCTTCACGCTGCCGAGGCCCTGCGCGGATGCCTGATAGCCGAGATCGCCCTTTACGTAGGCACGGACTGGCACGATCGCGTGGTCGTGGAGATTTTCGCCCACCTCCGGAGAATCGACGATTACTGCGATGCCGTGCTGGCCAAGCTGCTCGGCTGGCCCGATGCCCGAGTGCATGAGGATCTTCGGGCTATGGACACTGCCGGCCGACAGTACAACCTCCCCGGCCGTGATCCTCGCGAGGCCCGTGTCCATGAGTTCGACGCCAACGGCCCGCTTGTTCTCGACGAGGATGCGAAGGACGGTCTTGCCGGTGAGAAGGGTCACGCGGCCCGAGGCGAGGTGGGGGCGCAGATAAGCGTCGACCGCGCTGCACCGCCGCTGATCTCCAACCGTAGATTGCACCGGGGAGACGCCGATCTGCGTCTTGCCGTTATAGTCGGGATTATAGGGGATCCCATATTCCTGGAAGGCCTTGAGGCAATATTGGTTCAGCTCGTTGATGCCCTTGGGCAACTGAACCGCCAGACCACCATCGATGCCGTGATATTTGTCGTGGAAGGTGTCGTTGTGTTCCTGCGCCAAGAAGACGGGAAGCAAATCTTCATACGACCATTTACCGGTGTCGCCGACCGCGTCCTGCCACGCGGCGTAGTCGCGTATCTGACCACGGACGTAGGCCATCGCGTTGATCGAAGAGCCGCCGCCGAGCACTTTGCCTGAACGATATGCTCGCTTGGTTCCGTGCTGGGGAACCGTCTCGTATTTCCAGACATGGCGATCTTGGGCTAATATTTTGGCGAAGCCGGCAGGAATGTGGATGAACGGATCGCGATCCGTATCGCCCGCTTCTATCAGCGCGATCGAAGCATCGGAATGTTCGGCGAGATAACTCGCAACGACGCAGCCGGCCGCGCCCGCGCCAACAATGACAATGTCGTACGCTTCTTGGGACATCAGCGTCTTTCTCTTTCACGCCATTTGTATCGTTCAATCAACAGCAGTAGCTGGCGGAGCGCCATCGCGGCGCCTGATCCTGAGGGATCGGACTATGCGTTTGGAGAGTGATCTTGCAACGCCGGCGAGGGAAATCACCTCTCGCCATAAAGTCGATAGACGATCGTTATTGCCGCTTGCCGAGCGGCGTGATGCCGTAGCGAGGAATGCCACGAGCCGCCTGGCACGCGAACCCAATTTCTGCTCTGCAGAGACTTCTAAGCTGCGTTCAGTCGCTGAATCGGCAATCAATGCCGTCGCGACTTGCATAACTGGTGCCGCGAAATTCGCGCAGTGAGCCCGAAAGATGTTCGTATATTTGTACGAGAACGGGAGGAGGCGCGCGGGCACTGTGGGCATTCATGATCCGCGTGAATAACCAAACGCATTTTCATGGTCTAGCGCCTCTTGGAGAGATTTTGCTGCGCCGACGCATTCGAAGATCACTCAGGAGATGGCCAGACTCTGCGTCTTTCAAGCGATAACCAATACACTGTCAACGTTACAGTGTGATCGCTACGCCCCGCGTGCTGGTCATGGCATTTCAAGGCGTGGCGCTATGGCTCTCGTTCCGTACGGAACCGACCAAGACTCGGCAGATCACTCCTGCCGTAATCGAATAGGAAGATTCAATCGATGGCGTACCGTTCAACCTCAGACTTCTCAGCTGAACCGACGGATTACTTCGAACAGCCGACCGCACGATCGAGCCAAGTGTTTCGTCGGCGCGGTCGCGACGCCAAACGGCGAGCTGCGAAAGCCGCGCGCGCTGATGCGGCTACAACATCGGCATCGGCGGCCTCGGGCTGAATGTAAGCGCTGACGTGGGAGTGTTCGCCGAAGGCCTCGTCGAGGTGGTCAACCGGCAAGGCGCGCGCGGTCGGCGTGGCAGATTTCAATGCGGACGGCAGAGCTCGGACTAAGTGAAATCAAAGTCAATGCACCGCGGTGCGGTCATGCGAAAGATGGGAGCTCACTCCCTCGCGGATCTGGTTCGTATGGAGACACCATCAGGAACAGACCGCGCTGAAAATTGGTTAGGAGTACAGGAAGGATGGCACGTGGCAAAAATAGTTCATCCGTGCCTACGAAGGGCAAGCAGACGGCTACAGACATGATTACCGTTGTAGATGACGATGCCGCGGTGCGGGAAATGCTCGTCTCGCTGGTTCGATCACTTGGATATGATGCCCGTGCCTTCGCGTCTGCTGAAGACTTTCTGGCATCGGATGATTTTGGTAGGTGCACTTGCACGATTGCTCACATTCATATGCCAGGAATGAATGGTTTCGAACTCATGGAGCTACTTGACGCGCGCAGTGATCATTTTCGGTCATCATGATCACCGCCCATACCGAACCTGATCTTGAGGAAAAGGCCATTTCCAGTGGCGCGATATGCTTTCTGCGCAAGCCCTTCGAAATCGACGTTCTGGTCAGCTGCATCGAGAAGGCTTTGAGAGACTGAAAATCAATTCGCTCTGCACCTTCTCCACATGATGCCGCGAGAGATTTATCACCGAGCCATGGGGATGGTGATATGAAAGGCAGCGCCCCGTGGGACGTTCGCTGTCACCCAAATTCGTCCTCTGTGACTTTCGACGATGGATTGGCAGATTGACAGTCCCATCCCCATGCCGGCCGGCTTGGTCGTGTAGAATGGGTCGAAAAGACGTCCAATATCTTCCGCGCTTACGCCTGGTCCCGAGTCTCGTACGGAGATGGTGACGTCGGGCGACTCGTTCACCGAAGTACTGATCGACACTTCGCGCGGACCCTTTGTGCCCTCAGCCAATGCCTGGATGGCGTTGATAATCAAATTCAGAATCACCTGTTGCAGCTGAATCCGATCGGCTTCGACGAAAGGCAAAGCCTCTGCAAGCTGCGCATGCACCGTGACATCGTTCTTCACCGCCTCGCTGCGCGTAAGCTCAATCACCTCGTCGATCGCGCCATTGAGCTCCGTACGTTCCATACGTGAGGGGCTCTTTTTGGTGAGGTCCCGAATCCGGTCGAGGACATCGCTTGCTCGACGACCGCCTTTGGAGATTCTGCGAAGCAGCTGGCGAGTTTCCTCCAGATTCGGCGGTTGATGTGCCAGCCAACGCAGGGCCGCCTCAGCGCTACTGACCGTTGCGGCGATCGGTTGCTTGACCTCGTGTGCGATCGAGGCCGTGAGTTGTCCCATGGTCGCCACGCGGCTCGCGTGCGCAAGCTCTGTTTGGACCTCGCGATATCGCCTCTCGCTCTCACGCGCCCCCGCTTCAGTTTGCTTGCGTTCAGTTAGGTCAAGCACAAAAGCGACACCTTGATTTCCAGTTTGTTCGAAGCGTGCGCCGCCGACCAGCACCGGCACGCGGCTGCCGTCCTTGCGGCAATACTCCTTTTCGGAAGCCTGTGAGGTGCCGGTCATTCTTACCTCTTCAATACGCTGCGCGTCGCGGTCGCGCCATTCCGGCGGCGTCAGGTCTGTCCAGCGCATGCGATGTGTGACGAGATCCTCTCGATCGTACCCAACAATCCGGAGAAACGCGTCATTGGCCTCAATGATGCGACCTTCGAAATCAAAGATTAATATGCCAATGATGTTGGCGTCCACTAAGCGCCGGATCTTCCCCTCTCGTTCCTTGAGATCGCTGTAAAGACGGGAATTCTCCAGGGCGACCGCTGCCTGCGTCGACACTAATTTCAGCACCTCGACCCGGCTCGGCGCGAAGACGCCGGGAGCCAGGTTATTCTCAAGAAAGATCACGCCGATCAGTTTGGTCTGATTGAGCAACGGCAAGCAGAGAATCGACCGGGCCTGGTGCCGACGGACATATGGATCCGCCACGAACGTAGATTGGATCGCAGCATCGTCGAGAATGACGCTTTCGTGGGTACGCAGTACGTAGTGAAGCACTGATTCGGGCAGCAGCGCTTCCGCTACCACCTCGTCTTGCAAGTGCACCGTCACTGTATCGCCGCTGGTTGTCGCTTCCGCTGCGATCCGGAATTCGTTGCTACGCCACAGGATCAGTAAACCTCGTTCCGCCCCAGCCTGCTGGAGCGCGGTGCGCAGGAGCGTGCCGATCAGCTTTTCGAGGACAATTTCTCCCGAGACAGCTTGGGATACTTTGAGCACGGTCGCGAGGTCGAGGTGTTCGACCGGGGCAAGAAACGTGCTTGTGGGATTAGTTAATTGTTCTACCCCCATGTGCGGATACAACTCATCAAGTTGCCGCACCTTTCCGTGCGCGCCCCAACGAAGGTAACCATGACGGGCGACGCGAAGGTAGGCATTCGCGATGATCTCACGTCCATGCTTCCGATAGAAGCGTACCGCCATTTCGCCCGCTAACGCTTCGTTATGCACGAACCCGCTCTCTCGAGCCGATTTAATCGCCTGATCGTACAGACGTTGGGCATCAAGCTCTCGACCTTCGAGGCGAGCGATCTCTGCGCCCACAAGCGCGGTTCGATTCTCGAAATTTGCAGGGCAATTCTCCGCCCATTCTGCGAGCTGTTTATGGTGGGATACCAATGCTTCGAAATGCTCTGTGCGCCGGCTTAAATATGCGGAATCGAAGAGCGCAGCACGGGAAAGGGCGCTATAGAAATGATACTCCGCCGTCTCAAACGTCGATGTTAATGTCCAAATCAGCTGTTGCGCCTTGAGTGATGCATCGATGGCAGCCTCGTAGTCGCCGGCCGAGAAGCGTGCCTGCAGCTTTCGAATCCAGTAGCAGCACGCGGGAAGCGCCATGGCCGAGTTGTTCGCCAAACGACGCTCAAACTGGAACTCATCAAACTCACCATCATCGAAGGAACCGAATTTCGATGTCACCCCGCGGAGAGTGCGGATAAGCCCGAGCTGAAGCCCTATGGTGTCGATCGAGTGGACAAATCGAGCACTTTGCGCAAGCTTAAGGCTGTTTTCTGCTTCACGTTGCACGTCAACGAGCGGATCCCCTGTCGCAAGAAGGTTCGTGTTCAGGTTCTCACAGGCGACCGTCGCATAAGGAAGGTCGCCGACCTTGTTTGCAGCATCGATCGCCTGACGCAGCAGATCGCGACTCTCCCTGACATGTCTTGTCCAGGGCATGACATGATTTCCGAAGATCACATAGGTCCTATCCTGGAAGCGCTTGAAGTTGCGCTTCTGGACCAGCTCATAACCAAGCTGACCGAATTGAAATCCGGCCCTATAGTTGCCGAAGTGCGGTCCGGCTATGACGCCAAGGGAGGCATAAGGAATACAAGAACCATCGCTGTTGCCGCGCTCGACGCTTAAATTCACCGCCCAGCAGACGGCCAGGCAATATAGATTCGCATCCGTGAACTTGGCTGCCAGCAGGACCATTGTCAGCACGTCCAGAGTTGCACGCGATGCCGGGTCACTCATAACAGGCAGATCAATGAGCTCCTCGATGGTGCGACTCCCAAGCTGTGACCAAATCCGCTCATATTCGCGATGTGCTTGCGCCTTCGTCGGATGCGGTGACCATTCAACGCCCAGATGCCGAAGGAATTCGAGGCAGACAGTAACTGCACGATCGCACTGGTTGAGCATCGTGAAGAGATTCATGTGCAAGCACGCAACGGTAGCCAGTTCGACCGTGCCCGCGGCGCGGGACGAAAGCACGGTCAAGTGCTCCGTCGCCGCCTCCGTTTCACCAGTTAGAAACTCGCATTCTGCGCGGTGCAGCTCTAAGTCGAAGATGAGCTCATGCCGGCGCTCCCAACAGTCGTGCGCCAGCAGCAACGCGCCAGCACTAAAATATTTGAGCGCCGAGGCGTACGCCGATGAGGCCTTGGCCCGCTTCCCGGCCGCGAGATTGAGTTCGGCGAGCTGTTCGCGCTCGTCTCGCGAGGTAATCAAAGGGGCGCCGCGATTGAGCTGGCCAACGATCTCGAAGATGTTTTCGTCGCGCTTTCCGGATAGCGTATTTGCCGCGAGGCGCCTGCCTATTTTGAGATGAGCAGCCGGACGGGCCTCCTCGGGAATCAGAGAATAGGCCGCTTCGTGCACGCGGTCGTGGGCAAATCTGTAGGAGCTATCCGAGCGTACGATCAATTCGGCACGAAGAGCCTCCCACAGATCGGCGGCAACTTGCTCCTCGGCCATCTGGTGCACGACCGAAAGCGTAGCGATGTCAGCACTGTTTCCGAAGCAGGCCAATATCTGGAGTGCGCTTCGTGTCGTGAGTCCTAGTCGGCTCAGCCTACCGACCATTAGGTCGATCACGTTGTCCGCATAGCCCTTGCCGCGGATTTGATTCAGATCCCAGCGCCATCGGCCCTCGTCGCGGTCGAACGAAAGCCATGTCTCTTCGGTCATAGCCCGGATGAACTGGATAGAGAAAAACGGATTGCCTGCCGTCTTCTCATAGATCAGATCTGCCAATGGCTCGACCTGTCGCATGTCGCAGCGCAGAGTATCTCCAACCAGCTGCGTCAGATCCTCGTGGGCCAGCGGCGCCAGCACGAGCTCACTGACCGCCGCGCCGTTTTTGCGAATTGTCCGGATCTTGCGCATTAAGGAGTGACCGGGGCTGACCTCGTTGTCGCGGTAGGCACCGATGAGCATCAAATTGCGGACGTCCGGCTGTCTCAGCAGATCTTCGATCAGGTCCAGCGTCGCCGCATCTAGCCATTGCAGATCGTCGAGGAAGAGGGCAAGCGGATGTTGTGGACGCGCGAATACGTCGATGATCCGGCGAAGGAGCAAATGGAACCGAGCCTTGGCCTCCTGCGGTGGGAGATCAGGAACAGGCGGCTGTTCGCCGACGAAGAGTCTCAGTTCAGGCACGAGATCGATAATGAGCGCGCCGTTCGGACCCAACGCCTGGAGAAGGTCATCGCGCCACTTACCGAGCTCGGCTTCCGGCTTGCTGAGAAAGGAGCGAACCAAACCCTGAAACGCCTGTGCCAGCGTCGCGTACGGGACATCTCGCATGTATTGATCGAATTTTCCCGACGCGAAGAGACCGCGCGGCGGAACAAGCACCTTGTGCAGTTCATTGATCACGGCGGACTTGCCGATGCCGGAATATCCGGAGACCAGCACGAGCTCCGGTACACCGCTTTTCACGACGCGATCGAAAGAGGCGAGCAAGATCTCGACCTCGCGCTCTCTCCCATACAGCTTCTCGGGAATCAGCAGCCTGTCGGGCGTGTCCTGTTCGCCCAATGGAAAATCATCGACGAGCCGTCCGGCCTCTAAATCGATGAGGCAGCGCCGCAGATCGTGTTCGAGTCCAGCCGCCGTCTGATAGCGATCCTCAGCCGTCTTGGCGAGGAGCTTCATGATGATCGCCGATACAATTGATGGGACAGTCGCCGATCGCTCTGCCGGCGCTACCGGCCGTCTTGCGATGTGGCAATGCACCCATTCCATCGGGTCCGCAGCGGTAAACGGCACTGCACCGATGAGCATTTGATAGAAGGTGACGCCGAGTGCGTAGAGATCGCTGCGGGAGTCGATTGACCGATTCATTCGTCCCGTCTGTTCGGGAGCCATGTAGGCTAGTGTGCCAGCAATGGTCTCGGGCGGCTCAGGTGACTGCCGCTCGCGCGGAAGACGCGAGGTGAGACCGAACCCAGAGAGCTTGACCTCTCTGGTGGCGCTGTTCACGAGGATGTTACTCGGCTTGAGATCTTTGTGGATGAGGCCGCTTCGGTGAAGTTTGCCCAGCGCCCCAGCGATGCTCATCGCGAGGCGCAAGAAATCCGCCGTTTCCATCGTCACGCCCAGCAGTCGATCGAGCGGCTCGCCGCCTGTATCCTCAAGGACCAACATGGTCCGCGGGCCATCGCGAATTAACTCGAGCGGCCGCGCCGCCCATGCCGCGTCTAGGTCATCCCTCAACTCGTATTCGCGCTTGAGGCGATCGAGGATAGCGGGCGTCGGATCTTCGGCGGCAGGCAATACAACCAGCACGGCGGAGTGGTCGGCGGTGCCGTGCCTGAAACCTCGGCAGAAGACACGTTCGCCGTCCTCCCACAAGACCTCGAACTTGCCATTGCCATCCGTGCTCAACAGAGTGGAGGAAACCAATTTCCTCTCTCCAAGCTCAAGCGAACCACCGCCCTGCGGCTATGGCGGCATACCACGAACAATGAAGGGGGACAATTTCCGGCGTTGGCCCGGAATTCAATCCGGCATTTCGTCTTGCAAGCCGATAACCTCCAGCAAAGCCGGAGTTTGATCGGGAACCGCCAAAGGCGGTTTTAAGGGATGTTAGGACGATTGATTGGATTTTTGGGCAGCTGAGATTTTCAGCTCAAGCTGCTCCAATTCCCGGTCGGCTAGTTCTTGGTTTCGGATGTAGGCTCGGACCACATCCTCATCCCAACCGACGGTAGTGACAAAATATCCGCGCGCCCAGAATTTGTGGCCGAGAAAATTCCGCATCTTCCGTTCGACATTCTGCGCGATCCAGATCGAACTCTTCCCTTTTGTGTATCCGATGATCTGTGCCACCGAATATTTCGGAGGTATCGAAATCAACATATGGACGCGATCGGGCATCAGATGCCCTCTTCGATCCGGCACTCCTTGGGGCGTGCGAGATCGTGAAACACTTGGCCCAGATGCCGTTTTATCTTCCCGAACAGCATCTTCTTGCGCCACTTCGGCGTAAACACGACGTGGCATTGCACTCCCAGGTCGCGCGATTAAGATGATTGAACTCTGCTTCCATCATGGTCTCCTTGAGGGTTCTTGGCGGTTCCCCAAGGAGACCTCACTCGAACTTCCTGTTTTCGCCCGCCGGGGATGTCCCGGGTTCTGTTGAATTTCTGAAGAGGTCGGCGTTGCCCACCTTGAGCCGGTAGGCTTGGCAACGCCATGACGAGAGATATCACACCGGCTGGTTCGCCGGCGACCGGGGATGTGGACGAAGCGTTTGCAGAAGTGCGGGCGAGCTTCGATCGGTTCTGCCTTGCGGCAGGGATCGAGGCGCTCGTCACGATGATGGAGGCGGATGTCACGGCCGCCTGCGGGCCGCACCACGGTCGCGACGTGGCGCGGCGGGCGCACCGTTGGGGCCGAACGTGGGGACGGATCGGCTTCCACGGCGGCAAGATCGAGGTCGAGCGCCCGAGGCGTGGACGGCCGCGAGGTCACGATCCCGAGCTGGGAAACGGCAGCGCAGGAGGACTGGCTCGGTCGCTGGGCGATGAACCTGATGCTGATCAATGTGTCGACGCGCCGGTTCGGCCGCGCTGTCCGGCTGCCCGAGGGTGACGTGCCGGCACCGCCCGGATCGGGGGTTTCGAAGTCGGCGGCCTCGCGGAGGTTTGTGGCGCTGTCGGCGGCGCGGCTGGCGGACTTCATGGCTACCGATCTGTCCGCGCTCGACCTTCTGGTGGTCCAAATCGACGGGCTGCATCTCGGCGACGATCTCGTGCTGGTCGCCGCGATCGGGGTTGACGGCGAAGGCAACAAGCATCCGCTGGCGCTGGTGGAAGGGGCGACCGAGAACGCCGCAACGGTTCAGGTCCTGCTGGACAACCTGGTCTCGCGCGGGCTCGACCCGACGGTGCCAAGACTGTTCATCGTCGACGGCGCGAAAGCGTTGTCGAAGGCGATCCGCCGCACCTTTCGGTTCGGCCGCCGCGATCCAGCGCTGCCAGATCCGCAAGGCGCGCAACATCATGGAACGCCTGCCGAAAGAGCACCATGCGGCCACCCGTCGGGTGCTACGCCAGGCCTGGGAGCTCGATGACGCCGACAAGGCTGAAAAATTGATCCGCAATCTCGCGCGTCGACTCGACCAGCAATGGCCCGGCGTAGCGGCCAGCATCCTCGAAGGCCTCGACGAGATCCTGACTGCCGGCCGGTTGAAGCTGCCGAAGGAGCTTCGTCGATCGCTCGCCTGTACCAACATCGCCGAGAACATCATGGGCACCATTCGCCGCGTCACGCGCAACGTCAAACGCTGGCGAGATGCAGGTATGGCCTTGCGATGGGTCGCGGCCGGCATGATCGAGGCCCACAAGGGCTTCCGACGCTTGAAGGCGCATAAGCAATTGTCAGTCTTGCGTGCGGCCCTTCAGGCTCACTACGATCGCATGACGATCAAGCCCGTTGCCCACGTCACGAGGGCCGCGTAACATTCCTTCCGGCAAACGTCGGAGGTAGTTCAACAGCGATCGGAACATCTCCCGCCCCGCCATAGGCGGAGGCTTAGCAGGTTTGGTTAGACGGTATAACACGCATACGCCATTGCCCATAAGGGTCTTCCGGGTCTGAAAAAGGGCTGATCGACCTGCACTTCGATCCTCGGCGCACGGCGAGCGAGTGTGTGCGACGGCATAATGTGCCACGCGAATCTTTCATTTCATGGTGCCGGCCCATCTTGAGACGAAATCGAAGAGACGGCGCAAGTAGGGACGGGACTGGGTTCAGACCGGCATGTCAAAGGAGCCTGGATATGAATTTGTTCACGGCGAAAACAGCAAGTCTAGTAGTGGCCATGGCATTGGTGCTGGCGTGCTATCACCCCGCGCGCGCGGGGACGGAAATCCGGATGGCGCTCACTGATCCAGCTGGAAGTACTGTCTATCGTGCAATAAGCGAGGTTTTTAAGAAGCGAGTTGAAGAGCTTACTAACGGTCAAGTCGCCGTTACGCTGTTTCCAGGCTCGCAGCTGGGGACATACAAAGAAGCGCTCGAACAAATCCGTGCCGGTGCTCTCACATCACTCTATGACAGCATCGGCACTATTGGACCCTGGGATCCAATCGCCGGAATCGAAAGCGTCCCCTATCTTTACAAGGATGAATCGGACTTCTTTAAGAAATGGCGCAGCCCCGTAGGTCAACAATTACTCGATCAGCTCGCTAAGGATTCCGGGTTTCGATTGGTCGGTCCGGCGTTTCGCGGCTTCCGAGTCATGTCAGCGAACCAGAAGGTCGAGAGGGTTCAAGACGTATCAGGGATGAAGCTTCGCGTCCCAGCGATTAAGATCTATATGGACACTTGGAAGGCATTCGGCGCTAATCCAACACCGATTGCTTTTGAACAGGTCTTCACCGCCCTTCAGCAAGGTGTCGTAACGGGCCAAGAAAACCCTGTCAGCGTGATTTATGACAATCACTTTAACGAGGTTTGCAAATATCTAATCCTCACGAATCACGCCGCCGAAACAGTCGGCGTGATTTTTAACGACAATTGGTGGCAGAAGCAGTCGCCCGAAGACCGCCAGGCGATCGAAACGGCAGCCGCGGCTGTTTCTAATTGGCTCCGAGATTTCACTGACCAGAACGAGGCTCGGCAAATCGATAGTCTTCGCGCTAAGGGAATGACGGTGATCAAGCCAGACATTTCCGGCTTTGTGACTCGCGGCAAGAACGTACCCCTCGATCCAAAGCTTGAAGTTTGGGTCAAACGTTTTGAGGCACTGGATTAGTGTGTCGGTAACATCCTTGGGATTCGTTTCGTCCACGCTTGTCCGTCGTACGCGATCCTCAACGAGAGATCCGCTAGCCAGATCTCCGACTGAGAAATGCGAACAGTCGGAGGACCAGGAACGCAATGGCGGGAGCCGCAAAGTATCGGTCCGCGTAACCATTCAGGTCAGATGAAGCCGCTTCTTTGTAAGTCACTACTAACACTAAGAATCTTGCAGGATCGACTTTACCAGGTCGTGATGCTGGCCCTTGTTCTTCTTACGACCTTGATGGTCGCCTCTTTGTGCGCACAAGTATTTTGGCGCTACTTTCTAAATGACTCCCTGATTTGGCCCGAGGAGGTCTCCCGCTACGCCTTTATCTGGGTATCATGCCTTGGGATGTGTGCGGGTGTCCGACGTGGCGATCTGATCGCGATTGATGTTCTATGGGTTGACAGACCGAAGCGAGTACGTCTGTTCGTTTCTCTTATCGCGCGCATGCTAATCATACCACTGCTGATCGTGTTCATCTGGGAAGGATCGGCTCTCATTGATGTTGTTGCTGGCCAGCGCACGGCGGGCACGAACATACCGGTTGGATGGGTCTATCTGGCACTACCACTTTCATCGGTGTTCGCTCTTTTGTTTGTCTTTGAAACAATCGCTAGAGATATTTGCGAGCTGTCGATACCAGAGGATCACGCAGAATGAGCCAACTGCTGGTAATCGTCGCAGTGAGCGTGGGCTTGCTATTGCTTTCGGTCCCAGTGGCGTTTGCACTGGGATTGAGTTGTCTTGTCGTGATGGTCCTATGGCCAGGAACGCCTTTTATCTTAGTTGCGCAAAAGACTCTGAACGGGATGGACTCTTTTCCTCTTCTCGCGATCCCGTTCTTCCTATTGGCCTCAGGCGTTATGAATGCCGGCGGGCTTACGGATCGGGTCGTCAACGTGTTCAACAGCATCGTTGGCCCGTTGCGCGGTGGGCTTGCGATGGTCAATGTCGCGGTCAATATTTTCTTCGCTGGAATTTCTGGCTCGGCAGTTGCTGACGCGACCGCTACCGGTTCAGTTCTGATTCCAGCGATGAAACAGAGCGGTTATCCGGGCCCATTTGCAGCAGCATTGACCGCCGCCGCGGCCGCTTGTGGACCAGTTATCCCTCCAAGCATAGCTTTGATTGTCTATGCCGTCGTAGCCCACGTCTCCATTTTCAGGCTCTTTCTCGCTGGTTACCTTCCCGCACTGTTGCTCGCCAGTCTTCTCCTCGGCTACGTCTGGCACGCAGCAGCCAGCCGTGGCTTTCCAAAACAGCCGAGAGTTGGATTGCATGAGATCACTTCGCGGCTAAGACATGGATTCTGGGCGCTCACGATGCCGGTGGGGCTCGTGCTTGGCATATTGCTTGGTGTGTTCACGGTTGTAGAGCTTGGAGCGGTCCTAGTGCTCTACGCTATCCTAGTATCTCTGATGTATCGTCAGCTGTCAGTCCGAGAAGTACCCAAGATTCTACAGCAGATAGGGCTCGATGCCGCGAATATAATGTTTATTGTAGGGGTCAGCAGCCTGTTAGCGTACCTGATTGCAATAAATCGTATTCCAGATCTCGTGCTCACAGAAGTGCTGTCATTTACACAAAACAAATGGTCGTTTTTGATAGCTGTGAATGCAATATTATTAATCGCCGGCACGTTACTTGATTCTACCCCGGCCACGATCATCCTCGTTCCTATATTCTTGCCCATTGCTAAGGAGCTCGGGATAGACCCAATTCATTTTGGCATTGTTTTTGTATTCAATTTGAGCATCGGCACAGTGCATCCGCCAGTCGGACTTAACCTTTATGTGACATCAAAAATAGCCAAAGAGACGATTGGCCAAGTAATGATTGAACTCATACCCTTGTACGCCTTGATGTTCATAGTTCTGATATTTGTTACGTTTTTCCCGGAACCGCTATTGTGGCTTTCGAATTTCATGTCCCACTGAGCTACTCGAGCGTCCACCCCTATCGAGCGCGTCAGCGGTGGCTGAGCCAGCGCAGCTCGAAACTCATCGACTGGCTCGAAAACGTGGGTGGTTGGATTCATTGGCCGCAGATGATCAACCGCGAAAGAACGGTGACCGAGACGCGCTCGATCGGGCTCGGCCCCGATGGCGTCACATCCGCCTGTGTCACGGACCGGTCGGACCGAGCCCAAGCGTTTCCGCCATTCTCACCAGATGAGCCAACGATCTCGCTCCCATCTTTCTCAAGACGTTGCCGCGATAAAGCTTAACTGTAGCCTCGCTAATGCGCATTTCGGCCGCTATCTGCTTGTTCGCCAGCCCGACAGTCACGAAGGTCATCACCTGTTGTTCGCGTGCGGTCAGAGATTTGAAAAGAGCTTGAATGTCAGAAACGCTCGTCTCGTGTTGGCGCCTCTTCTGATCCCGGTCGAGTGCCGTTGAAACTGCGTCGATGAGATCCTGGTCGCGAAACGGCTTAGTGAGGAAGTCGACCGCGCCAGCCTTCATCGCTCTTACCGACATCTGGATATCGCCATGTCCGGTCAAAAAAACAATTGGAATATGAATGTTCACTCTTGCCAATTCACCTTGAAGGTCAAAACCACCTAGACCGGGCAACCTGATGTCGAGAACCAGACAACTAGGAACGTCCTCTAATTCGCTTTGTAGCAATTCCGCAGCAGATTCAAACAGTCGAACCCGTAAGCCAATCGATCGAAGTAGGCTACTGAGCGTCTCACGCATGGGGGGATCATCGTCGACTATGTAGACCATGGGGTGCGCTTTAGACGGGTCGCGGCGCTGTAAATGGGAGCGATTGTTCATGACAAAATCGCATGAGTCGGCAGCACGGTGAATTGAAGGGTCGTCGCCCATCCGAAGCTTACACCCGCCTGCCGCAAACTTCGATAGCCGGGCGACGGTCCGGTTCCCTACCGAGGGGTTGATGCGGCCGCACGCACCGGTTTGGACGGCACCGCAACGAAGCAGCCGAGGCGACAACAAGGCGAACGGAACCTCTCCCAGTCCCAGCTTCTATACGTTGGTATTATTTTCTACGCCGAACGTCTAGCTAACACGACCCAAGTCGGGTGGCAGGTCGGATCGCGTCGGATTAGCGTTACAAGTGAAGGCAGATGATTTAGTCAGCGCCGCCATAAAGATGATCGACCTAACGGTTCGGTGCCGGGCGCGCCCTTTTAGGCCGAGGTATGAGCCCGCATCGCCCGCAGCACAGCCGAACGGGCAACTGCCCTGGCGGCTCTGGTCCGGTGCCTGTATCGAGTACAAGAGGCTCAAGGAGGAGTGCCTTGGAGCGGACCAATTCACATCGCGCTGCGATTTTCCGGATCCGAACCAAAGCCACGATAGGTCCGATCGCTTGGACCTCACGCAGCGGGACAACTGCGGCAACAAGGACGGCAAGCACTTTTTCGCTGGAGCACGCGAACGTACATTGTGTTCGGGCTTGCCAACGCTTCTGCGTGCGCCGGGTATACTCGTAATGAATCGGGCACATGCAAAAGCGCCTGTCGTCTCGATTGTGGACGATGACGATTTGATGCGTTCGGTCGTGCGCAGCTTTGTAATGTCGCTTGGACTCACAGTATACGACTTTGCCTCCGCCGCTGAGTTTTTGCAATCTCCCTGGCTGAGCGAGACGTCGTGCCTGATTTCGGATGTTCAAATGCCAAATATGAGTGGTGTCGAGTTGCAGAATGCTTTAATCGCGCAGGGCCGTCGTATCCCTATCATCTTCCTTACGGCTTTCCCCGATAAGACTCTTGAGGTGCGCGCGATGAATGCGGGGGCCATTGCTTATCTAAGCAAACCTTTCGATGAACATGAAATGATCACGTGCATCGGTAAAGCCATAAACGCGGCCGGGCTCGGCAGCTCAGAGAACTAGATGTACTGGCGGCCTGATGCTCCCGAATGGCTTGGCGCCACGTTACATAGTACCACGTGGCGGCACAGGTAATGTGAATTGAAAGACCGCCCCTTTGGACGGCTTCGCTGTTGCCCACACTCGACCCCCGTGGGCTTCTATGACCGAACGGCAATCGACAGTCCGATGCCCATGCCGCTAGGCTTGGTTGTGTAGAACGGGTCGAAGAGATGCTTGAGAGTCGTAGGGCTCAATCCTGGGCCCGAATCTGCGAGCGCGACGAGACGTTGCTCGAACCATCGTCGGCGTTGCTGATCAACAGCTCGCGCAATTCTTCTCTCACTTCTTTCATCGCTCCGACCGCGTTCATGATTATATTGAGTATAACTTGTTGCAGTTGGACGCGATCCGCGCAAATGAATGGCAAGCCTTGCGCCAGTTCGGTCTGCACCGAGATGCCATTTCGCAGCATTTCGCTCCGTGCCAGTTCGAGGACGTCGATGATGATTGCGTTGATATCCAGCTGGTCGTTCCGCGGAGGCAGCTTTTTGATGCTGGCGCGAATCCGGTCGATGACATCGCTGGCTCGATTGCCAGCCTCGAGGATACGACAGGGCGATTGCCGCATCTCCTCTGGGTTTGACGACTTTGCTCGGCCAACGCAAAGCGGTTTGGGCACTGCTAACTGACACTGCGATCGGCTGCTTGATTTCATGGGCAATCGACGCTGTCGGCTGCCCCATCGTGGTGATGCGATTAACGTGTGCAAGCTCCACTTGTGCTTCGCGGTGTCGCTGCTCGCTTTGACGTAAGCCTTCCTCGGCGCGCTTGCGCTCTGTCAAATCGAGCGCGAAATGCAGGCCCTCGTTGCATCCTTCGTTTGAACAGCGCGGCGCCAATAAGGACGAGAACGCGGATGCCGTCTTTCCGAATATACTTATTTCTCGAAGGCTGGACGATCCCGGTTGAGTTTAGTTCAGCCTGGGTGAGTACGTCCCACTCGCGCCATTCGGCGGGGACAGCTCGGTCCAGCGCACGCGGCCCGAAACCAAGTCTTCACGGCCATATCCTACGAGACGTAGAAACGCGTCATTGGCTTCAAGAAGCATCCGCAATGGAGAGGGTGTCTGGTTGCGAGCGACCGCCTTTCATTCTCATGCGTCCCGCGTTAACGGATGCAGTTGCGCTCATAATCGCGGCTCAGACACATCCTCGGCCTAGATGGAACAAGCTGACCCGGAAAGGCGATTTCGCTACCAGAGTCTCGGCATCCTAACCAAAAGTCTCGTGACCGCACGAATTCCACTACGCCGATCCGCCGCAGGTGCAGTTGAGCCTTGCGACGCGCGCCTCTAGCTTGTGGGGGTGCAGGGGCAACACCGGCTCCAAAGCTCAAACGTGAAATCACAATGCGCCGGAGCAGATGTCATTCATCCAGCCGTTGCGATTACCCCACTCGATATCGTGACGCTTCGCCAGCGCGTAAACCAAAGGGAGGTTCGAAATGAGTGATTTCTTGGCCTCGTATGTCTTAAGAGTATTGTTTGCGCCCCCTCATTCGGCGCACGGAGGCAATACGACCGCGCGGCGTTGGCGCCGGCTGGCGCCTTTTCCATTCGAACAGTACCGGCCAGAGCTGCACTATATGCGCGGCCCCGGCCCGAAATGGCGAGAGAAGCATAAGCGCGGCGCCGGGCAGCCGCGGCACGATTAGTCGTTTAGGCTAGGACGCACTTTGTAGCTGCCGATCCATTTGCACCACGTCTGTTAGTCGCCTGAAAGAGGAACATCATGCGCGAATCGAGCAGTTGCATCGAAACGGCCGAACGGAGTGGGAAGCTAAAGAAAAGCGATGTTGTCCTCGAGCCAATCACCTGGAGTATGACTGCGACCTCCGATCCGCACCTAGCTCACAACTTCGAAACTCTGCTGCTTGCGATAGCCGGTCACGATCTCCGTCAACCCCTGCAGATCCTTCAGAGCGCCAACGAGCTCCTAGGGCTCGGACCTCGGACAAGTTCCGAGTTGCGACTCCTTCGATCCAGTCAAGATGCGATTGACCGGTTAAACGACCAGTTGGCGCAACTAGTGACGGCCCTTCGGTTCCGCGAGCGCACGAAGGAAGCGAGACTCGCGCCAGTGCACGTCGGCCAAGTCATCCGGCAGGTGCGGCGCGACAATGAAGAGACGGCTCTGAAGAAGGGCATCTTCATCCGCTCCGTTCCATCAGATGCATTGATACTAAGCGACCGTCTGCTTCTAAGCGCCGCGCTGCACAACCTGGTGAGCAACGCGGTAAAATATACCGAGCCGGGTGGTCGTATCGTGCTTGGCTGCCGCAACGTAGGCCCGTTCATCCGTATCGACGTGTACGATAACGGCATAGGCATCCCAGGCGACCAGGTGTCCATGGCCTTCGAACCTTTTACCCGCCTGGATTCTACGCAACGCGACGGCCTCGGCATCGGCCTGTTCATTGTTTGCCAGGCGATCAGACTTCTTGGACACCGCATCGACGTCGCTTCCACTCCATGTCGGGGATCTCGTTTCTCCATTTTCGTTGGCCGTGCGGCGCGGCAGGATTGTGATCAAACATGAAGGACTGAGAACGAGCTTGAGCATCCGGGAGTACGGCCATGAAATTCGTACTGGTGAATCGCAGGACACCTGTCGTTCCGTCGAAATGCGCGGCGTGTCGCCGTCCGGTGGAGAAAGGCTATTTACGCGATCTCTCTACTCTAAGACGGTATTGCGGAGTTGAGTGTTACCCCGGACGGAATGGGAACGTTCCACCTCTTCGACCATACGCAGAGATCAATCCGTTCGAGCTGATCGTTGAATGGCAGGAGTCAACGTTCGACATCGTCTCCACGGTATTCGGATTGGGATGAGCACCAACACGCTGCCTCTTCTGACACGATCATTCCGAGCATTGCGTATGGCATATACCGCAGAAATCACGGGAGTGTGTGCTGACCGACTAGTGGTTCATAGTGGTTAGCTGACACCACGCTTATCGGGCGGAGAAACGTTGGCTGATCCGATCCCGATGCACACCCTGATATTTAGCTGGTCTCGCCTATGATGTTCTAGACGCAGCCGCGACGTTAATAGGAAACAGCGTCGGTGAGAACACTTTCCGCAACGCGAGTCGACAATTCCGAGCCGGCGCGCAATATCTGTTTCCCCGGATGCTGCTCCGCGACAAACAGCTTCTTCATCGCCCCTGCCTACTTTGGCAACGAACTGGAACGGTCCGAACCACGGCAAATCTTTCGAGTATGAGTTATGCAGCTGCAGCTTCATCAGGTGCGATATTTCCTAGCCCTAGCAAGGACACTCAATTTTACGCGGGCTGCGGAGCAATGCAATGTGACCCAGCCGGCGCTGACAAAGGCGGTACACAAGCTGGAGCAACAACTCGGTGGCGCGTTGATTCACCGTGAACGTCACCTCACCCAGCTCACAGAGCTGGGCAAGATGATTTTGCCCACGATGGAGAAAATACTTGCCGCCGCGGAGGCGGTACGGTTTCAGGCGCAAGGCTATCAAAAAAAGACAATCGCCCCGCTCAAGATCGGGCTGGTGCCGTCAGTCTCCGCCGCGCTCATCACGGAATTGTTCTTGGAGCTCGCCAGGATCATCCCTGACTTTCGAGCCGATCTGCACGAGGCAGATGCCGACAGGCTCGTTGCAATGCTTTTGGATGGCGAGATCAACGCCGCATTCGTCGGTGACGCCATGGAGATACCCGAGCGTATCGACCGTTGGCAGCTGTTCGAGGAGCGGTACGTGCTCGTCCTGTCTCGGAAACATCCGATGGCAATGCAAACTGTTATCCCGCACCAAGACTTGCATGAGGCGGTGTTTCTCGAACGGCTCGGATGTGACGTCGCAGACCGATTCAAGCAGGCTTGTTTTGCTGACCATCCAGGCCCTAAAGTTGTCCACAGGAGCGCTCAGGAGTGCCATCTTCAGCAAATGGCATCCGCCGGTTTGGGGGCCATCCTGGCGCCAGAACACGCCCCCAGGCTGCCGTCGCTCGCCGCTATTCCAATTGAGGGCGACCCCGTCCGGCGCGAGGTGCAGCTTTTGGCCGTGGCGGGGAGACAGTATTCGCCGGCACTTGACGCCTTTATCAAGGTTGCTCGTGTTCGCGACTGGATGAGTGCGCTGGACAAACTCCGACACGCATCTGCCCCTGCCCCGAACAAGGACAATGTTCGTAAGGCTGACCCACAAGGCGCAGCCTCCTTGATCTAAATCACGGGCCCCGGTCCCGCCTCGAGTTTGTCGCGGGCACGAAGTCGTGGATGGCCGGGAAAAGCCCGGCCATGACGCCGTTACAGTCGCCACGCGTAGCCTCTTGAATTGACTCGTCTCATTTCCGCGAGGCTTAGGCCCATCCAATTCGGACAGAGCAGCAGCAAGCACGGTTTCGGTCGTCGCTCCCGTGATGGAGATCAATGCTGGTTTGATTGGTATAGCATGGTGCACTGCCGGCCTAGCGAGGTCTCGAATGTGACGCTCTCCTGTGCCGGCAAGGGTATCGAATTGCGAAATCATGAAGCGGCATCGATACATTGTCGAAGACTCCGCAGCGCTTATGAGAACGCGAAAGTTGGCGCGCTGTCTTAAATCACCGCTCGCAAGCGACGAAAAAGTCTCATAATTTCAGGGAGTCGAGTCCGGACTATCGTGTCGCCCAAGAACAAGGTCGAAAGCTGCCCCTTGGCATAACGCGCGGCAACCGTCGCGAACCTGTGTGAGTGGCCGGGAATGACGCGGATGACGTGTGGCGCGGTCCGGGCGATCTTCCCAGCCTTTCCTGACGTCGAGAGCCAGACACTGAAGCATCGTCGCCTCGTGCGCCTGAAGTTCACTCCGCTCTCGGACTGCCGGACGCTCAGCGCCACACTAACCCACTTCCATGGCGACGGGTGAGTGGAATGGAAACAATAACGACTGGGCATTTCCAATGGTTGGCGTATCGGCATAGGCTTCTGTGCGTCTAACCGGGCTGACCCGTGGCGGTTTGTACGGCGTGCTTGCCAGCATAGGGCGGCGTGATCGTCGTCTTGGGTGGCTGCACTCGACGCGTCGCGAGGACCGTTCGGGCAACCAAGCACGTAGGAGTCACTGATGTCGTTCCGCTTCATCACCAAGTCTATCCACGCCTATTTAGTCGATTATCCCGTCGCGATCCTCTTGATAGCAGCGCCGTTTGTGCTGAAGCTCGGCCAGAGCGGACCCGTCGCAATGTGGCTTTCGGTTGTTGTCGGTGTCGCGGCGCTATTCTTGGCCGCCCTGACCGACCATCCCACCGGGCTCGTCCGCATCATTCCCTACTGGCTGCACCTTAGGGTCGATCGCGCCATCGGCGTGGTTTTTGTCGTCGCCCCGTTTGCTTTCAAATTCTTCGGGCTCGACGCCTGGTACTACTGGGTCCTCGCTGCCGCTGTCCTGCTAACGACCTCAGTCTTTAACGCGCCTGACGAGCCGTTCGCGCGTTTGGGGTTGAACACGCCCGCAGCGGGTTGAAGGCGGCGGCGTCGTGGGTCGCGACGTTTGTGTTCGTCCCTGAGCACTCGGGAAGTGCGAGCGGTTCTGCTTCCTCACGAGCGCTCATGGCATGGGGCACCATTGATGTCGTCGTCCGAATGCTCGCGGGATTGTGGGCTAAGAAAGGACGCCTATCCTTGGCTTCGGATCGAGCGCTCGCACTGCAAGGCGCCGAACCAGGTCGATCTCGCTACCGTGGTCCATCCGCCGACAACCTTCGTTCATGATCTCGGCGGCATGGCTACGATATCCGGACGAACTCAAGAAGGGGCCTGATGCTGCCGTTTTGCCCCTCGCTTCTGCTCCGACTAGCATTGTCTTGAAGGTGATTTCGATGAGCTATTCAGGAAAGGCCGGTCTTGGCACACCGGTCACGTTACTTGCACACCGAGGTCTTGTCGTGCCGTCGGCCTCCTTGCGAACTTTGCCCGCCGCGACGAATGCGGCGTCGACATCGAGGACATAGAGCGTCTCCTCGGCGACGTTGTCCAACGTTGCCGAAGCGCGCCAAACGCTTGACGGCATCGGCGTAGTCGCCCGCATCCGCTGTTCCTTCATCGAGAACTCAGCCGGCTTGCCGGATTCATCGAGAGACGCAAGCGCGATGAGGTTCCTCCTCCCCGAAGACATGGATCGTGTGGCCAACCATGATCGCGTGTGCGTATCGGTAGGCATCTTCTCACGGCAAACCGGCATAGGCCGCCTCCTTGCCATTTACTCAGCTGCACTTGCGTCGTTGCTTTGCATATCGAACCTCCTGGCTTCTCAGTTCGGCATCGCGTCGCGAGTGGCGGCACTGAAAGCTTCGATACGACGATGCCTTGGAGAAGGACCTTGCAACGCCCGCGACGGAAACCACCTCTCACAGACGACGTTATTGCCGCCCCGCCACATGATTCCGTAGCGAGGAAAGCCACCAGCCGCTTCTGCAGAGATTCCCGTTGCCGCCCTTAGACCAATCGAGGTGGCGCACGCCAACGCGCCGCTCTCGTTGACCATGATGCCGCTTCTACGGTGTAGACCGCGCTGAACTGTGGTTATCGCCTTCACTGAAACACGATCCGCTAGCCGGCGTTGGGACATTCCCGAGCCACACTCGGGCCTGACGGCCTCCCGGCATTGCCTTTATCTCTGGAGTGAGGACAATCATGTTGATGCCAATCTCGCTGAACGGCTGCGCCCAAGCAGATTCTCATTGCGTGTCGGCAATAATCCGCGCTCATAAGCAAGCTTGTAGGCGTATGCGGCCGATAGTCCCTCGCTCATCGCAAGTTCGGTTCCTTTAATGGGATCGCCTAGATAAGCATACAGGATTTGCTCGCGAATCTCTTTGGTGATCCTGTTGCGGCTATTCCATCTTCCAGTTGTCAATTGACGCCTCCTTATGCATTGTAATACGCGGCATCAGACGAGTTGGAGCTAGTGGGCGGATCGGCCTTCGACTCGCGCTCAGCCCATACTCCCCGGCATGAAGCAGCGCGCCTTGGGGTGACCATTTAGGTTGTAAGGCCAGACCATCGTACGGCCAGCGCGGTTCGGTCCATCCACGACAGCGTTGCTCGGAACATCAACCCACTCGCCATCAATGCGTACGCGGTAGTGGCCATCCTTAGTTTCCCAATCGGCGTCATCAACGCGCTTCGCATCGCTGCCATCGCAGCAGGGCCCTTTGCCGCTGTGCAAGCTCTCATACCAACTGTTCAACTCAGGATGCTGATAATCGTGGGCGCGGGCCCGACCAATTGTAGAAGTCGGCGCCATGACGACGAATACAATAAGCATTGCATACCAAATGTGATTGTTCATCTCACACCCGATTCCGGAATCTCTCTGTGCAGTCAGAAAATCTAACCATCCGCATCATGCGACGCTTTCTGAGATCGCCGCTGGTGGTCGTCGGCAAGGGTCTTTAGCCGATCAGCAATCGCCAAGTCCGTCATAGTTCGGGCAGCGCGGAGCAAAGTCCGTGCCGTTTCTAGATATTGCTTGCCTCGTCGTGAAATCTGCAATGTCATGAAGCCCTCGCAGGGTTCTCGGGCGGCTGGTTGAAGGCGATTTGGAGCCAGCCCACCCAGTCGCGGTCACTTTCCCTGCGAACTCTGAAGCGATCGACGCACTTCTTGGAACAAAGCGGGGTCCGCCACGAGTAATGCCGGATGAGACCAAACTTGCCATCACAAACTGCGCATCGCGCGGCTCTGCCAGATTTGAGACTTTCCGAGAAGCCGGGCATTGGAGTCTCCTCTTGATAATATCCTCGCTGTTACTCGATCGTCCTCTTTTTCACCGTCGCATATCATGAGCTTGTGCGCTTTTAAAAACGCACGCAGCGTAGGACGATCGCGATCAGCGGCTCAATTGAACCTAGGTAACCGTCGGGCATCATAAGGGGGCAAAGAACGATACCAAGGTTTATGGCGCTCCCGGCTAAAGCCACACTTCCGCATAGGGTCCCAAAATGCGAAGAATCAGTGTGACCACATCTAGTGCGCCGTACCTCGCTAACCAGACCTCGACAAGGCTGATGTGCCTAGAGGCGACGTAACTCGTCCGGGTCAGCTCGGATCGAGTCGCGGGTCGGGAGACTTGGCTTCGTGCCACCGCCAGACCTGAGTGTGCAAGAACAGTTTGATCGTTACCCATGTAACGCAATTCTGCATTCTGAGCTTCTCTGTAGGCATCCTGCGCCATCTGCAAAATGACGATGTCTTTCCCTCTCTTACTCGGTCCGGCACCGGCGACGACGTCGCGTTGGTACGCGCAACCTCGAATTGGTCTGAGGGCGGCGACGGGACTCTCTGCGGAAACGGCTGGTGGCATTCCTAGCTACGGCGTCACGTGGCGGGGCGGCAATAACGATCGTGTATCGACACTATGGCGAGAGGTGATTTCCGTCGCGGACGTTGCAAGGTATTCTCCAAGGCATCGGCACACCGAAACTTTCAGTGTTGCCACTCGGGACGCGATGCCGGACTGAGAAGCCAGGAGCTTCGATATGCAACGCAACGAGGTAATTGCAGCCGCAGTAAACGGCAAGGAAACCGCCTATGTCGGTGTGCCTTGGGATTCCACGTCAATGAATCCATTCGAATAGCGCACCCGAGATACGAGCTCAACGATGAGCTGTGGCTACCGACCTAACCGGACATCCGAAAAACAGGACGAATATACGCTTTCGTGACACACTGCGTCGTGGCGATCAGAAAGCGACGCGATCTAATCCAGGGGCTTTGGCTCCCCGACGACCGGGGCTCCCCTTCGTTTAATGTGATGCCGCACACGATACTTCGATCACAGTTCTACAGATGCAAACTCCATGCAACTTGGCAGCACTAGAGGTTGGCGAGCTACTCAAGAAGCAAGAGGTTTGATCGTGGAAATCCGGATCGGTACCAGGCGAAGTGATTTAGCCCGCTGGCAAGCCAATCACGTCGCCGATCTTATTCGTAGCGTGGAGCCGGCCGCTAAGGTACAAATGGTCTTCGTCAGTTCCCTTGGCGATAAAGATCGACGGTCGGGATTTCAGCAGATTGGCGGCATTGGAGCATTCACGAAGGAGAGTGAAGACACGCTTCTGCGCGACGAAGTTGACCTGGTCGTTCATTCCCTCAAAGATCTTCCGACAAAGTTACAGCCCGGCTTGGTCTTGGCGGCCGTTCCCAAAAGAGAGGATCCTCGCGACGCGATATGCGGCGTTACACTAGATCAGCTACGACCGGGGCTGCGCGTCGGCACTGGATCAATTCGTCGCAAGGCTCAACTTCTCGCTCTATGCAGTGGTCTGGATATTCGACCCATCCGAGGGAACGTTTCTCCAAGGCTGCGTAAGGCAAAGAACCGAGAGGGAATAGACGCGACTCTGTTGGCAGCGGCGGGGTTGTCCCGGCTAGGATTGCTACATGAGACCTCACAGATTTTAGACGCGTATGTTTTCCCGTATGCAGTCGGCCAAGGCGCTCTCGCGGCCGAAGCTCGCGAAGAGGATACGGCACTCATAGCGCTGCTTCAAAAGATTGAAGATCGGCAATCGCGCACCGAAGTGGATGCAGAGCGCGCATTAATGAGAAGTCTCGATGCGGGTTGCAGCCTACCCGTCGGGGTCTCTGCCACATGGCTCGCCGGGACATTAACACTTCGAGGACAGGTGACCCATCCGGACGGCCAAACGAAGATTGCCGATGAAAGCGTGGGTCTGGCCGATCAAGCCGACGCAATAGGCAGAAGTCTCGGGCATAAACTTCTTCAGCAAGGTGCGGAGGAGATATTGAAGGCCGCGCGACGTTCCGTGGAACAGCAAAGGCCAGACTGAATTCGCTACCCGGCATGACAACCTTATGTTCTTGGGACGCCAGCATAGCTGGCCCGCCGGAACGCCGCATGCGATTTCAGCGAAACCAGTTGCAAAGCTCGAAATCTGCCCCTACCGCCCGAAACGCAAAACTGTCGTGCTCGTTTGCTTTCCAGAGTGCGAGCACTTGTCCGCAATTCGTGTCGGGCGCGTCAAGCTGCATCTCGGCTTAAGCGCATGGTAACCCCCTCACCGCGGCAAGCCGATGGGTCAAGGTCGCGCAACGCCCGCAGGCCTTTGCCTTGATACGGCCGGGTTGGTGCGGCCCGGAATCAAAGCGTGATCCTTGAACGTCCGGCCAGAGCTACTTGCGGAGGTCGGAAAAAACCCTCCCGGATCGGGCGTCAGTGATGCCGACCTTCGTACTGCAGCCGTTCGGGCTCGGTGAGCAGTTTGGGATCGATTGCTGTCGCGCAAGGTCATTACGACAGAGCAAGCTCGCTGATGTCGATGGAGACCATCAGCATATAAACGGAAATCGCCACTGCGAAGGCTTGATGTCGAAGCAGCGTCACCGCCCTATTGGGCTTGCCGTCGTGCGACGTGAGTGCACGCGCATAGCATCTAATTGGATCCAGCTTCTGACTGGAGTAACATCCGATTTTATCCAAAAGACCCCATGAATTAAACCGAGGACACTGAGCTTAACTGCCTACACTGCTCAGAAGGGCGCCACGTCGCGGGCTAGGAATAAACAAAAGTATAATCAGACCATCCCGATTGCGGAATGCGATCCTCCCTCAGCAGGATAGAGCGATACAAGCATGCTATGGCCTCAGTTGTTGTTCTGAGATAGCAAGTAAGTCAAACGGCCTGAACGCCGACAGCCGCAGCGGAACGGCGGCATAACGCCCGTCGACCTTCTCTCGTTCCCTTCGGATCACTGCGCGAGCAGAAGGGTCCAATGGTTATGGGATGGGTCGGATAGCAACGACCGCGTAAGAAGAGGCTTCTTGAATCACAACCCCCGAATAGCGCTGTTTCCGAGAGGTCGCCATGCATCAGATCTACCTCACGATTACTGTTAGCGGTCTCACGCTTCTAGTCGCCATGTATGTGCTCGGCGTCGCGATTGTGTAAAAGGTCGCGATTTGAGACTGCGGCTGCCAGGTCGTCCGCCAGATGCTTCCTGCCCTTGCTTTGAAGACTCGGTGGCTATCTTGAGCGACAAAACGGCGGTTTTACTCGTCAATGTGCGCCACCAGCTGTCGGCAACTTTTGTTAACCTGAGCGCTTCCCTCCGACCTGCCATGCGCTGACAACCTACTTCGCTGCGAGCTAGCGATATCCTATCGCCAAGCCAAGACGCTGTCACACACCGACCAATAATTGAACGAGCGCGTCGATCAGCGCGTTATCGTGAAAGGGCGTCAGCGTGATCCGCAGCTGTTCGGTGCCGCACGGGACCGTCGGATAGTTGATCGGCTGAAATATAGATCTGTGCTTGGCGAGTTGCACTTCTCCGGATTTTTAACCCTCACCGGCACAATGTGTGTGTCAGTTGTCATCAGCGGCGGGCCGGCGGCATTCAGTGCTGCCTTTACCCGCGAGGCGCGGTCCAGATGGCGGTCGCGCTCCCATTCCGAGGCCTTCAGCTGCCTGATCGCCACTGCGGCAGCGGCGCAGACTGCTGGCGGCAATGCGGTCGTGGAAATGTTCCCGGAGCGTAAGAGCGCACTGCATGGATGACGTCGGCACTCGCCGCGATGTAACCGCCGAGGCAGCCGAAACGCCACGCCCGCCCATGCGCTCGAGATCGGCAAAACGTTCGGCGAGCAGGCGAGCAATCGTTGGGGAAGAGAAATGATCGTAGCTTATAGAGCAAACTCTCCGTTCCGGTTGTGCTCAACAATTGGGACGCGCCGATCCGAACAGCCCCCATGTCTATCCGATCCAATGCGTCGCCTAATAGGGCCCCCGCGAAGGGGGGCGCCGGCCGCCGGTAGAAACGGACTGGCCCCCGAAGGCCACGGCGAAGGGGACTGAGCGCCGGGCGCCAAGCACTGAGGAGTGTCGTCTGTCTCTGAAGGTCAAGTTGATATGCGACAACGAGCAAAGTACGAGTGAAGCGATCCAAATCTCAGCAAATCGTGGTGAACGCATATGCCGGTGCATCGACCGCATTCGAGCGAGACGTAATCCGCCTTTCGCCCTACGCTCCCTCGCGATTCTGATTGCCGATCATGCAGCGCCATGCCCTGAGGCGCTCCGCCGGATGTTGCTTCATCCATTCGGCAAGTTGTGGTGCGCCTAGCAAGCAGGACTGCATCGTGATCTCAGCGAGGTCGGAGGTGGTGACGGTCTGCTCGTGGCAATCCGCCGGAGAAGACAGACTGCAGAGCACGGCAATGATCTTGATCACGAGAAAGCCTCGCCGCCGCTGGGCCCCATGAGTTGCGGCCCCTTGTCCCGCTGCTCGCTGACGGGATCGGCCGGCGGGAAAACGCTATCATATCTAGCGCGAGCATCCCGAATAAGTCGGATGCGATCGCGTTCGGATTTTGAGACAAATCGGATAGTCTCGTTCATAATCGCTCCTCTTGAATTATTCACCATTCCTCGTGCTGACGTGAAATTGTTGACGCCGACTTTAAAGACCCGCAGGTGGTCACGAAGGAATCAAAACGTGTGACGGTCCGAATCTTGGAACGGCAGGCCGCCTTTATCTGGGTCGGCCGAGATCGCTTAAAGAATTCTATCCTGCGCCGCTGCGCGTCCATCTCCGGTTTCTGCCGATCAAGGTGCGCGCTTCCATCGACCGCGCGGCGGCCGAGGCTGAAGAGAGTCTTCGCGGCATCCAGCCGCCTGCTTTCTAGGTGGGAAATGTGAACTTTGGCCCAAAGGATCGCCCGGAGCATGGCGACCTCAATTCGGCTCGCCAAGCACGAAGGTGAAGGGCACAACAAAGAGCTCATCGCCCTGGTCGTCGCTGACATGCAGGACCCAGTCACGCCAATCCTCGAGGCTGCGCTCGCTGGTGAGGGATTGCACGACACGGGTCGCGTAATCGCGCGCCTCAGCAAGGTCGTCGACCACAGCGCCGCGGCGATCGACGAAGACATTCTTCGTGTTCGAGCAGTGGAAATATACCTGGGTCATTTCAACTCCTTCAAATGCGAGGGTTCGCTACGTTCAGCGGCGCCTCTTTAAAAAGCTCCTGCGCGCCCCCCAGAGCAGAGCAGTCCCGACGGTGGCCGAAAGGATCGACGCGGCGAACACGGCGACCTTGGCGGCCGAGAAGTCGGTGCCGCTGGGAAACGCCTGCCCGGCGATGAAGAGCGACATCGTGAAGCCGATGCCGGCGAGGGATCCCGCTCCGGCCAACTGCCGCCACGTGTATTCCGTCGGCTTGACGGCGACGCCTGCGCGCACGGTCGCGGCGGCGGCGAGGAAGAAGCCGACCGGCTTTCCTATGGCGAGACCGACGACGATCGCGGCCATGAGCCAACCATGCCCAGCGAAGACACATGTGTTGATCGCCACGCCCGCATTTGCCAGTGCGAAGATCGGAAGGATAGCGTAGCTCGACCGCGCGCCAGCGTGCCGCAGTAGCCGGTCCGCGGGCGATTCAAGTCTGTCGTAGATCGCATCGAGCGCGTGCAGTGCCGGTGTGGAGGGGCCGTGCCTGAGCACCTCGCCCTCATGCCGGGCCTCGGAGGCGATTATGGTGCTGGCCTGCGCCATCAGGGCGGCCAAGTCGGCGGGCGGCCGCGTCGGAATGAACAGCGCAAGTACCACGCCGGCCAGCGTAGCGTGGAGGCCGCCCGCGTGGACGAACGCCCACAACGCGACGCCCAACAGGATGTAGGGCGACAGCAGGTAGAACCTCAATCGGCCCAGCAGCGCCAGTACAACCACAATCGCCGCCGCTGCGGCAAGGTAGGCTGGATGGATTTCGCGGGAGTAGAACACAGCGACGACCACGATCGCGCCGATGTCGTCGACGATGGCCGCCGCGGTGAGATAGATGCGCAGCTCCACGGGAACGCGCGCGCCCATCACGGCGATCAAGGCGATCGCGAACGCCGTGTCCGTCGCCATTGGGACACCCCAGCCATACGACCAATGCCCCGCTGGGATTACCAGCGCATACAGAACTGCCGGCACGACCATGCCGCCGAGCGCGGACGCAATCGGAAGCGCGGCGGAGCGGCGGCTTGCGAGGTGGCCGACTGTCATCTCGCGCTTCACTTCCAATCCCACGACAAGAAAGAACACTGTCAACAGGCCGTCGTTGACCCAATGGAGGATGGACATCCGGAAGACCGCGTCGCCGAAGCTCACGCCGACCTCCTGGCGCCAGAACGCATCGAACGCCGGCCCGATCGGAGAGTTCGTCACGACGATCGCCGCCACGGTCGCGATTACCAGCAAAATGCCGGCAGATGGGCCCCAGCTCGCGAAATCGAGGGCTGCCGTGCGGACGCGGTGGCCGAGCGTGCCAAGCATCGCGTCGACGAGAGAGCTCTCGTCCCAGGGTCCGTCGTAGCGCCGGCGGTTGATGTAGAAGGTCGGCGTGAACCTCACGCCACTCGCGCGGGAGCTTGCGATATCCGCCTCCACCCTCGCTCTTGCGCGCCGCGCGGCATCGCTGTCGCCGAGCACGAAATCGGCGTTCATGCCGAGGCCGGCGGCCACCGCGACGAGGTCGTCCTCCGTGAGCTCCATCGACATCGTCATCAGCTTGATGTGCGCAGACCAGAACGCCTCGGGCGTTTGGGCAAGCTCAGCTAGCACCGCGGCCCGGAACGCAAGACTGTTGTCCACGAGCGGCCTGTGCCGGAAGGCGTAGCAGACGCGGTCGCCGAGTTGGTCGCGTGCTTGCGCGATGCGCTCGTTGGCAGCCCGGCAGTGCAGGCACGCGTAGCTGCCGTACTCGACGAGTGTGATCTCGGCATCGGCGGGGCCGAGCACGTGTTCCGTCTCGTGGTCGACCGGACGGTCGAGGCGGCCGGGCGGAATCATGAGCTCCATCGCTGAGCGGGTCTCCGAGTGTTCGCGCCGGCTACGACGTTGGCGCAGCCGTCGCCGGGTTGACACCTGGGAATACACGGCCGCCGGGTGACGGCGTGCACGCGATCTCCGTGCCGACGATATTGCTGGGGATCCCAGCTGCGTGCACGCGCGGGAGGAAGAGACGCACCAGCGTGCCTGCCCCCCGCTTGCTCTCTATACGGACCGCGCCGTCTCGTCCTTCGGCGAAGCGCTGGACCTGGGGAAGCCCGAGGCCGGTGCCCCTGCCCTCGGGTTTTGTCGTGAAGTACGGGGTGAAGGCCTGCGAGAGGACCTCTTCGGGCATGCCCTCCCCGTCGTCGGCGACGATAATCTCGACAAATCCCCGGGCTGCGCCAGAGGAAGGTTCGACGTTCCGCGCCGCGACGGTGATCACGCCGCCGTCCGGCACAGCATCGGCCGAGTTTCGGCAGAGGTTCAACAAAGCGAAGTAGAGCTCTTCGGGGTCGGCATTGAAGGCCCATAAGTCAGGGGCGATCTCGTTGCGGACTGTGATGTCCGGACGCAACGCCCGATCAAGCGTGCCCGCTATCGCCGCGAGGCGACTGCCTGCGACAAACCCGTCGATCGACTTGGGCAGCGGTCGCGCAGCGTCGAGGAGCTGCCGGCTAAGCAACGCGCCTCGCGTGATCGCCTCGTGCATTTTGTCGACAATGGCTTTTCGGTACGCAGCATCGCTCTCGCACTCGAGCGGCCGCAGGCCGCTCCCAATCACGGCGAGAAGGCTATTGATGTCGTGGACGACGAACTGCGCCAGGTCCGCTATCGCGCTCACCCGCGCCCACCCGGCAGCGGCGACCGCGCCTCGTTTGTCGGGCCGCGGACTGGTGTGGCGCAAAATCCCCGAGAGGACCCAATTAGTGGGATCTCCACGTACCTGGACGCGAGGAGGCCGCTACCGCCATCGCGCGCGCCACTCACCCTTGCGCTGAACGCACGCTGCACTCCAAGCGCGACGCCGGCGCCGTCCACGAGCACGGCGACATCCTCCAGCGGCGGGCGTTCGGCAGAGCCAAAGAATGAAACGCCGATTGTCTGCATGATCTGCATGTCGGACCTCCTGCCTGTGATCGTTCAACGGAACGTCGACTTCGGCCCGTACACGAGGGCAGACGACGATGGCTCGAAGATTGAGTCCATGACGGTCAAAAGGAAAATCACCTCTCGCCATCGAGTCGATAGCCGACCGTTATCGGAATAGCTGAGAGCCGCTTGGCGAGCCGCGGCAGAAGTGCGGCATCTCCCTCTTCGCCGCCTCGCCGGAGCGCAACTCTCGGCGACCGCGAAGAGGTGTTCACGTGCCTATCCTCCGGGCAGGCCTGCATTATGCGCGGTTCAGCCGATTCCACGGCAATAACACTGGTGCCGCGAGCGCGGTCGCGAGGCCAAAGCGCCTGCGTACACCCCGCCGCAATCAGAACTGCGAGTACAACAATGCCCAGAGCATTGCAGGACAGCCTGCCCCTGAACTCGCGGTCGCCTACTGGACCGATGCGGAGGGAACGGAACGCCTGTCGCTCTGAAGGAGCTCGGCGAGCGAAACAAGCTTCCCTACAGCATTGGTGCGGTGGCTGCTACTCGCACGGATTTCCAACCTTCTAGCGTTGGTTCAAGATCACCGCACCGAGGACGTCGGCGGCGCCGCAGTCCAGACCGCCTAGGGTTCGATCCCGCACCGCGAAGACTCGGTCGACCCGATGAATTTGGTCCGGCATGAGCCGGAATATTCCAAAACTGGAACGCGTTTCATTGCCAAGGGCACTTGCCTCGCGATCTACCCACGTTGCGGATAGGGATCACCGATCGACCAGCCCATCCTTGCAGCGTTCATTGGCGTTATCTGGCTTGGCAAGGAGACAAAAGAGCCCTGGACCGAGCGGCTGTCCTCACAAAAACCACAGCTAGTTGCGGTTCGCGACGAAGCTAACCAGGCGCGCGATATCGTGGAACTAGAAATCGCGAGCAAAGTATGCTGCTGATACGCCAGGGCAATCCCGTGGAGCTGATGCTTTCGCCAGGACAACCCAACGATCTCACCTGTGCAGAGACGCAGCTTGAGAATTCCGATCCAGAGGCCTTAATTGACGACAAGGCCGACGGCGCCGATGCCTTCATCGAAGCCCTCACCGACAGACAAATCACCCTGGTCATTCCTTCTCATCTTCGCCGCGCGATTCAGTTGCCTCGTGATTTCGCCGTCTATTGCGAGCGCAACCTCGTCGAGCGCTTGTTTAACAAAGTCAAGCACCTTCGGGCTATCGCAACGCGTACGACAAGCTCGTCAGAAACTTTCTCGCTGGTGTCCACGTGACCTCGGCCTTCATTTTGCTCAGCTGAAGATAGGCTCTAGCGCGCCGGTCAGTGCGTGCGCTCGTCGGAGAGTTCGGGATCGATTGCGGAGACGTCCAAGACTGCTATCAGTCGCCCATCGACCCCGAGCGCCGCCGCGCCAGAGCAGCTATCTGATCGAGGATTGCCCGGAGGTCGGCGCCGGCTTCCTTACACGCACGCGCCAGCCTTCGGGAGCGCTGAGGATTTTATCAAAACGGCGGACACGTCGGCGTGTCGGTCCAAGGCGCTGTCGCAAAGGCGCCGACGCGCGGTCCGGGCACGCAACCTGAGCTGTAATATCTGTTGCCGTAGGCTTCATCATCTGAATTATAGGTCGGATAGCCCCAGTACGAACTATAGGCAGGATAGCCCCAATACGAGTTATAGGTGGGATAGCCCC
>NZ_JBANBA010000047.1:0-63133 GCF_059803475.1 Bradyrhizobium sp. UFLA05-89
AGGCAGGCGCCCTGGCCGTCATGCCAGATCACCTTCAGCAGATTGCCCCGACGCCCGCGGAAGCAAAACAGGTGGCCGCCCAGCGGGTCGCGGTGCAGGATCTCCTGAACCTGCAATGCCAGCGACGGAAAGCCCTTCCGCATGTCGGTATAGCCGGTCGCGAGCCATACCCGCACGCCGGCCGGCAACGGGATCATCGCCGCCCGCTCGATAACGCAGCGACAGCCGTTGTCAGCGTCACCGCGTCAATCGTGCCGGTGATCCGCATCCGTACTCCGGTCACAAACTCAATCTCGATCGCGCCCGCAGCGGCCAGTTCAGTCGGCATTGGCGCTGTTGGCTCTGCTTCCGGAACCACCAATGCCGGAATGAAGCCAGTTGGCTGCTCGGCGCCACCCTCCTGCCTGGCTCGAAACAAGCGTCGCCATTGCAGCAGTTGCGAGCGTGAGATGCCGTGCCGCCGGGCTGTCGCAGAGACTTGGCGTACCCCTTGCAAACTCTCAACGACAATCTTGAGCTTCTCGTCTTCGGACCAGCGCCGCCGCCGCCCGGTCTCGACCACCCCAAGCCGTTCAATCTGAGCACTGTGAGTATGCCTGTCCATAAGGACAGTTCTCAACACAACGGTCCACCTGACAAGGCGGCCCCCAGCGGAGGATTACTCTTCAGATCACATTTGGCATGATCTCGTGCGGCGACGCCACGCACGCCTACATCGCCTCTTTCAGCGTCAACCGCGCCGTGAAGGGCACGCTGGCCTTGCCGACCAGCGCCATGCCTTCGACCTCCGCGCCGCCGGCGAAATAGCCGCCGGAGAAACCGCAGGTGACCTCCCTGCCCCCGAACGCCAGCGATTTGCCGAGCGCCTCAGTGTGCTGATTGACCGTCATGTCGCCGCGCCACTTGCCGTTCCGGAAGGTGTAGTGGCCGGTGTAGTAGAAATAGCTGTCGCCACCCATGATGCGCCCGTCGCAGAGCACGGCAACGCCCTTGGCCTGGCCGCGTTTGCCGTCGCGCATCTCGATCTCGAACATATAGAGGCCGTTGACGACCCCGGTGTGATCGTCGGCCGTTTCCGGCCCAGGCTCGGCCGCCATCAGCCTATCCCCCTTTTTCGTTGGCCTTCGTCACTTCGGCACGTTGCGCTCGAGGTCGTCGAGCCAGGCGGCTGCGCTGGAGTCGGACGGCGCGCGCCAGTCGCCGCGCGGCGAGAGCGAGCCGCCGGCCGAGACCTTTGGACCGTTGGGCATCGCAGAACGCTTGAATTGGCTGAAGGCAAAGAACCGTCGCAAGAACACCTCGAGCCAGTGGCGGATGTCGGCCAGCGCGTAGGCCTTGCGCCGATCGCTCGGAAACGCCGGCGGCCACTCGCCCCCGGCAACATCCTTCCACGCATGCAACGATAGGAAGGCGATCTTGGACGGACGGAATCCGTAGCGCAGCGTATAGAACAGGTTGAAATCCTGCAGCTCGTACGGTCCGATCGCGGCCTCCGTGCTCTGTGGCTTCTCGCCCGGCTTGACCGGAACGAGTTCCGGCGAGATTTCGGCGGCGAGGATCGATCCCAGCGTTCGGTTGACATCATCGCTGAACTGCTTCGAGGCGATCACCCAGCGGATCAGATGCTGGATCAGCGTTTTTGGCACGCCGGCATTGACGTTGTAATGCGCCATCTGGTCGCCGACGCCATAGGTGCACCAGCCAAGCGCGAGTTCCGACAGATCGCCCGTGCCGATGACGATGCCGCCGTGATGGTTGGCGAGGCGGAACAGGTAGTCGGTGCGCAGGCCCGCCTGCACGTTCTCGAAGGTGACGTCGTAGACTTTCTCGCCCTTGCCGAAGGGATGGCCGATGTCCCTGAGCATCTGCGTCGCCGTGGTGCGAATGTCGAGTTCCTGCCAAGTCGTATGCAGCGCTTTCATCAGCGCAAGCGCGTTTGTCTTGCTCTCGCTGCCGGTGGCAAAGCCCGGCATGGTGTAGGCGAGGATGTTTTCACGCGGCAGACCAAGCAGGTCGATCGCCTTGGCGGCGACGATCAAGGCGTGAGTGGAATCAAGCCCGCCCGACACCCCGATGACGACGCGTTTCGTCCCCGTCGCACGCATCCGCTGCACGAGGCCAGCAACCTGGATGTTGTAGGCCTCATAGCAGTCCTGCTCGAGCAGATGTTCGTCGCTCGGAACGAAGGGAAAGCGTTCGACGTTGCGCAGGAAGCCGATATCGACGACCGGCGGCTTCAAGGCAAAGGCGATCTTGCGGTAGCTTGCCTCGCGCTGACGACGATTGTCGTCGAACGTTCCCATCAGCGAACGCTCCTGCCGCAGCAGGTCGAGATCGACGTCGGCGGTCGTGATCTGTCCGCCCTGCCGAAACCGCTCGCCCTCGCCCAGCAGCACGCCGTTCTCGTAGATCGAGGTCTGGCCGTCCCAGGCCAGATCGGTCGTCGACTCCCCGGCACCCGCGGCGGCATAGACATAAGCGGCAAGGCAGCGCGCGGAGGTCGATTGGCAGAGCAGCGCGCGCGACCGTGCGCGGCCGATCGTGATCGGACTGCCGGAGAGGTTGATCAGCACGCTCGCACCAGCCAGCGCCAGCTCTGAGGCGGGCGTCACCGGGATCCACATGTCCTCGCATATCTCGACGCCGATGGTCAGGCCCGTGACGTCCTCCGCCGCAAACAGCAGGTCGACACCGAACGGCGCGCTTAGGTCGCCAACCGCGATCTCCTCGCCCAGGATCCCTGCCCCTGAGGCAAAGTGACGGCCTTCGTAGAACTCGCGATAGGTCGGCAGGTAAGTCTTCGGAACGACGCCCAGAATGCCGCCGCGATGGATGACGACCGCGCAATTGTAGATGCGCGCGCCATGGCGCAGCGGCGCGCCGACGATCAGCACGGTCATCAGGGCGGACGATGCCTCGACGATCGCTTCAAGGCCGCGCTCGACCGCATCGAGCAGCGGGTCCTGCATGACGAGGTCTTCGATCGCATAGCCGGATAGGCACAGTTCAGGGAACACGGCGACCGCCACCGACTGCTCGTGGCATGCGCCCGCCGCCGCGACGATCGCCGTCGCATTGGCGGCCGGATCGGCCACATGCGAGGTGGTGACGCAGGCGGCCACGCGCGCAAATCCGTGGGCGTAGATCGAGTGAAAGCTCATGGCGCGCGGGACCTTTTTGTTCAGTTGCGAACCATTCTTAGCCGATTGACGCGGATCAATGCACGCAATTCCCGATCATGCATAACGGTCCTGCTAAATATTCTCCCTACTCCACTTCCGGCCGCTGCACCCCATGGCTGCCGCGGCCGTTCCTTTTAGTGGAATGGCGCAGATCCCTATCGGGAGCGTTCGGCCCGCAGCGTCTCGAACAAAGCGACGATGGCCTCGACCTGATGGCTGGCAAGCCGCGGGTTCGGCATGGACTGGTTCGGTCCGAGGTAGCGATGACCGGAGGTGAGAAGCTGCCTGATGTCGTCGCTGGAGAATGACGGCCGGCTCGCGAGGTCCGGGAAGCTCGGCGCCGGAACGCGCGACTCCGGCTGTTCGTTCGGCCTGTCGGACACCACATGGCAGTTGCCGCAGATCGAGCGCGCCAGCCCGCGCGCCTCGGCGAGTTGGTCGACGAAGAGCTGATCCGTGAACGGCGAGTTCGCCGGGACCTGAAGCGTGATGAAACCATATCCTTCGGCGCGGTGGCAGGCGTTGCAGCCATTGGTCAGATCGCCATAGGCCTTGGTGAAAGCCGCGGCGTCCTTGGCATCGATGGCACTGCGCAAGGCCTTTACCGCCGCGGCAGCCCGATCGGCGCGGCCCATGGGTTGCGCCACACGCCCGAGGCCGGCTTCGATCTGGTTGAGCTCATAGGTCGCAAGCGGCCAGTTGCCGAGGCGGCCAGCGGACCACAATTTGATGTGCTGGAACTGAAGCGCGGCCATCAGCTCGGACGCCGCTTTGTCGCCGCGCATGCCGTCGGCCTGTGCGAGCGCCTGCGAGAGCGAGGCAGTCAGCAGCGCGAGAGCAGCCAGAAGTGTGCTGAACCTCATGGAGCCTCCACGTCACACTCTAGGCTCCACGTCGGTCCAGCGGCTTTGACCGGGATCAAGACCGGCGTCGTCCGGTACGTCGCTCAGGCCCGGCGTGCGAGAACGCCACCACCGAGATCGGAACGTAGCCATTCGGTGATGCGCGGCCAGGCATGAGCATGGGTCCGCGCTCCCATGAACAGCCCAAGATGATCCGAGGGCTCCGATGCCGCCGCGATGAACATCGAGGGCGTGCCCACGAGATCGGCGATCGCCAGCGCCTGCGTCGCCGGTACGACGTTGTCGTCGAGCCCGGCGAGCAGGAAGATGGGCGCTCTCACATCCTTCAAATCGATTCGTCTGCCGAGCGCCACGAAGTCGCCCGCCGCGATCCGGTTCTCGCGGAAGATCCAGTTGACGATCTGAAGATAATAGCTGCCCGGCAGGTTGAGCGTCTCCTCGTTCCAACGATTGAAGCGCTCCAGGAGCTCGGGTCCGCCCTCCTCGGCCAAACTCCTTTGCAACGCCACCGCGATATCTTCCGCACTCGGTGACCTCGACCAGAAGCGCAGCATCTCCTCGCCGCTGACATTGCCGCCGCCGCGTGCCACGAGCTGGTCATAGACCAGTTCCGGCGCATTGCGCGCCAGGCGCGACAATGCCGACTCGATCGCGAGATCAACGGGGGCGCCGACCAGCACCAGGCGGCGCACCTTGTCCGGAAAGCGCGCGGCGTAGAGCAGCGACAGCCAGCCGCCCTGACATAGGCCGATGAGGTCGACCGGCGCGCCGATCTCGTCGATCGCGACATTGAGGTCGCCGAGATAGCTGTCGATCGAGAGATAACGCATCTCAGGCGACGCCGAGCGCCAGTCCGTGAGATAGACCCGATCGACCCCGCCTTCGAGCAGCGACTGCACAACGCTATGACCCGGCGCAAAATCGGCGATCAGCGCGCGATGCAGCGCATAGGGCGCGCAGACCAGCGCCGGCGGGCCGGTACGCTTCTTGGTACAGTCGCGCAGGCGCATGGTCGCGAGCTCCAGCGCGACCTGATTGGGCGTGGTCCAGGGCAGTTCCGTCTCACGCGGCTCGGGCGAGCTGCGCTCTACCCACCAGAACGCGGCGTTCATGGCGAGCTTGGCCGCTGCAAACGGCCACAGCAGCGGATCATCCGACCCGGGCTCGGATCCCGTCGAGGGCGGCGGTTTCTTGGTGCCTTGCGCCATTTCTAGAAGAACGCCTCGATGCTGACCACGGGAATGCCGAGCGCCTTGAAGCTCTGATGGGTGGCGGCGACCGAGCCGTCGAGATCGATGCCGCGGCAGGCATCCTCGATCACGGCAACCTCGAGCCCAGCCTTGCGGGCATCCTCCGCCGAAAAGCGGACGCAAAAATCCAGCGCCAGGCCCGCGACGAACACCGTCTTCAGCTCGCGCTCGCGCAAATAGCCGAGCAGCCCGGTTGGGGTCTTGTGGTCGTTCTCGAACAGCGCCGAATAGGAATCGATGCCGCGGCGAAATCCCTTGCGCACCACGAGGCTTGGCCGGTGGACCTCGAGGTCCCGGTGGAATTCGGCGCCGGCGGTGCCCTGCACGCAATGGGTCGGCCACAGCACCTGCGGACCGTAGTCGAGATCGATGGCCTCGAACGGCCGCTTATTGGGGTGGTTGGAGGCGAAGGAGACGTGATCGGCGGGGTGCCAATCCTGCGTCAGCACGACATTGGCGAACTTTTGGGCGACGCGATTGATGGCGGGCACAACTCTTTCGCCGCTCGGGACGGCCAGGGCCCCGCCGGTGCAAAAGTCGTTCTGGACGTCGATCACGAGCAGGACGTCCCGGTCGGATATCTTCATTGCTGGTCTCCACCCGGTCTTGCCTCAATGTCGATCTTCCGGCGCCGCTTCGCAACCGCCTACCGCGGGCGGAGTGCTGCCGGCGCAACGGTTCGCCCGCATCGACGTTGACGACATCATCAAGCCGCGGTGGTATGCGAATCTGACCGCGTAGCAATGGAGACAAAGGTTCCCGCGATCACCAATGGCGGTGGACGCGGCGACCGCGAGGACATGACCAGTCGGACCACAAGAGGTTGCGCTTTGCTCGCCGACATCGGCGGCACTAATTCGCGGTTCGCGCTGATGGAGGAGGACGGCCGGATCGGGCCGGTCGCCTACGCGCGGGTCGTCGACTTCCCGACCGTTCGCGACGCCATGGCCGACTTCCTCGCCCGTCAGGTCAATGGCCCGTGCGTCGGCACCGCGGTGCTCGCCGTCGCGGGACCCGTCGTGAACAACCGCTGCGTCATGACCAACAGTCCCTGGATCATCGATGGGAAGGAGCTCCGTGAGGGCTTTGGCCTCGACGCTGTTCACGTGCTCAACGATTTCGAGGTGCTAGCCTGGGCGCTGCCGGCCTTGCAACCGGCCGACCTGTTCCCGCTCGATGCCCAGACTGGCGCGGCTGGCGAGCCGCTGCTGGTGCTCGGACCCGGCACGGGCTTCGGCGTCTCCTGCCTCGTCGAGCGTCACGGCGCCCGGGTGGCCGTGATCACGGAAGCCGGTCACGCGACCCTGCCGGCTGAGACGGAGCGCGAGGAGCGCGTCATCGCCGCGATGCGACGGCGCATGGGCCATGTCGAGATCGAGCTGGGCGCGCTGTCCGGTGCGGGGCTGCAAAATCTCTACGAGGCGGTCGCCGAGGTCGATGGTGTAAAGGCTTCGCAACGCGACGCGGCAGCCATCACCACGGCCGCGCTCGACGGCAGCTGCGACCTCAGCCACACCGTGCTCGAGATGTTTTGCGCCATTCTCGGCTCAGTCGCCGGCAACCTGGCGGTGACGTTCGGTGCTCGCGGCGGCGTCTATATCGCCGGCGGCATCGTCCCGCGCTTCCCGAAATTCCTCGCTGCCTCCGCCTTCCGCGAGCGCTTTGAGGCCAAGGGACGTTTCCGGGATTACCTGCACCCCATTCCGACCAGCATCATCGTCAAGCCGGACGCCAGCTTTGCCGGCCTGAAGGCTTTTTGCGATCACAGTACGGCTTGAGCCTTCGCCCCACGACTGCGGTGTCAAGCGTGAAACGCCTCACGGCTTGCCGCCCCGGCCGTGTTAGGATCACGGGGTTTGAGGGCTCGGGGGAGACTTTTGTGAAAGACCTGATCCGGATCATTGCGATTTCGTTTGTCTTGATTGCCCCTGGTTTTGCGCAAAAGCTGGTCGATCCAGGGGCGGTTGCGCCGGAATACCGCGACGCCACGGAGCATCGCCGCGCCGAGCAACTGAGGCAGCGTGCCTGCGCCCTCAAGGCGGACCAGGCCAAGATCCTGCTGCGCGACCGCGCCGCCTTTGTGCTGAAATGCATCGACGCGGCCGATGCGAGCAAATAGCCCGTCGCCCGCTAGCGGCGTTTGCCAAGCTCACCGCGCTTGCGGCCGAGCATGCCTGCCAACGTCATGAATGCAATCAGAACAGCCGTCAGACACGCCCATCCGCGCAACTGCGCGAGCGACCAGCCAAGCTCGGCCTGCGCGAAGTAGTCCAGCAGGATGGCGGCATAGCCGGCCACCCAGACGGCGACAATGATCGAAATGAAATCGAATTCGTCTTGCATTCGCGTATTCCAATGCCCTGCCGCTTAGCTATAGGCCCCGGCAGGCGAGAGCTCTGTGACCTCTTTCACAGCGGACGCGCGATCTACCATTGATCTCGCGCAAGGCAGGCGAGCCAATCCACAGCTGATTGCACCGGTCACGTCGCCGGACGCGAGTTCCTCCTTGCCCGCTGCCGTCGCTTGAACAACAATTCGCCCGTGGTGCGTGTGTACGATATGGGGGCGTGGCATGCGTAAGCTGGATGTGGGATTTGACTACCATCGCTATCACCGGTTGCTGACCGAGGCGGTGGACGAGGACAGGCGATTGGCGCTCATCGATCTCCTGATCGAGGAAAAGGCCAGGGATCAACTGGCCGCGCAGCGTGCCTCTGACCGGGCCGCGATGACGGCGCATACCATCGCCAAGGTGCTGCGAACGGGCCGCGACTAATCCCGGGCCACCAGCCCTGCCGGCCCGCCGCGGAGTCGGGTTTCGATTGCGATTCCGTTAAGGATGCCTAGCAATCCCGTATCAAACTTTCTGCGCTAGAGCTTTCCCCTACCTGATGCAATTCAGGATCAAAACAGGGGGAATTCACATGAGCATGCTTTCACTTGCTGAGATGCCGGCCCGCATTGAGGTCCGGTCGTTCGACAATGCCTTCAAGACCATCGTCTTCTTCTGCTGCATCGGTCTCGTCGCCTCGTTCAGCCTGATGGCGACCGGCATTGACCTGAGCGCCGGCTTGATGTGAGGACGAGACGCGTTGATTAGAGACGTTCTTTAGGTCAGTTTCACCGCAAGACATTGATCGAATGGCCGCCCCTCGGGCGGTCATTCTCGTTTTCGGCCCGCATGCAGCTCAGGAGCGCCGCGTTGCCTCCTCTGGGCCGACGAAGGCGAGTCCGATCCGGTTCTTCTGGATCCAGATCACCCGACAATCGTGGACCGAGGAGTCCTTGGCCATGACGAGGCGAAAACGCTGGGGAACGAAGGCGGGATTGTCGACGTCGATTGCCGCGCCGGCAGGCGAGATGTTGCGCACGACACAGCTCATCACCGAGCCGCCCGCGGAGACATAGGCCAGCTCTTCGATATCGATACGCGGATACTTTCGTTTGTCGTCCATGCGCGGTCTGCCTCGATCCAAGCCTAGCCGGACTGCCTAAACAAATTGCACGATCCTCGGGTTTCCCCAGCGTCTTTTCATTGTGCGATGCAATGGGGATGGCGGCTGGCGTGAAAGCCAATCACGCGCCCGCGTCGCGGGTTCCCGACAAGACCGCAGCTCGGCCACAGGTCGGGCGTGAATCGGTCGGCTTTTCTTCAAGTTCCCGTGACGAATTGGGCAGGCCGCGCCGCTGCGGCAGGATAGCCGGGCGCAGTGCCTTCCACCTACCCCAGGGCAAGGTTGCCCGGCTATTCGCCGCGAGCGGACGTCAGGCCGATCCGCTTTTCGAGGCGGCCGGTGCGCCGGGAAAAAGAGAATCGATGATCGCCTTGAGCTGGTCGATTGAAATCGGCTTGCGCAGGATCGGCCTGCGCCGGAGCAAGGACGGCAGCAATTCCGGTCCGTAACCCGTGGCGAACAGAAACGGTTTGCCGCGGCGCTCGATCAGGTCCGCGACGGGGTCGACGTAAAGCCCCATGAGATTGATGTCGAGAATGGCAAGATCGTATTGCGCCGTCATCGCGAAGGCGCTCGCGTCCTGAACATTGTCGGCCTCGGCCACAACATGGTGGCCAAGCTCCTCCACCATGTCGGCGATCATCATCCGGATCAACGCCTCGTCTTCGACCAGGAAAACGGAGAGTGCGCCCGTCGTCATATCAACCCCGCAGCGATCATTTGCAGCTAATCATAACTGCATCGCTGCGGGGATTCACGAGTTCGTGGCAGTCGAGCGCGACAAATCTTACTCAAACGCCGATCAATCCAGGCCGCGCTCGTGGCTGAGGCGCACCATTTCCTGGATGAACACTTCCTTCTGCTTGTCGTCCAGGCTCGAAAACAGCGGCTCGGCGGCATCGGCGACGTTGCGCTGGTCGGCCGCGCGGTCGATCAGGAACTGTGCCTCGTTGCGCATCTGCTCGATGATGTCGTCCGGCGGATCGCGCTTGGCGCGGGCAATCCGCAGATTGAGCCGCTCGGCACCATTATGCCCGAGGTAGTGCATGGCGCTGGAGAAACCGTACCAGTGCTTCTCCTGGTCAGGCGTGAGGTTCAGCTCGGTCTTGATGCGCTCGATATAGGAATCGCTGTTGGCGACGATCTGCTCGCCGGTGAGCTGCGGCGCGCCGTTCTGGGTGAGAACGGTGACGTCCTTTGTCGCATCCTTCGGTGCATCCTTGCCGGCCTTGGCGGTCTTGCTGCCCTTACCACTTTTGGCGTCCTTGGTGCCCTTGGCGTCGGCGCCCTTGTCGGCCCCCTGCTGCTTCGCGTCCTTGCTTGCGTCCTTGGCGGGCGGCGCCTGGTTGTTGTTGCCAACCCCGAGCACGCCGGTGAAGACACCGACCACGCCGCCAATCGCGCCGCCCAGCACGCCACCGACCGGGCCTGCAGCCTTGTTGCCGGCGGCCGCGCCCTCCTGAACTCCTTTGACCAGGCCCTGCGCATTGGCAACGCAAGCCGCGCCCAACAGCAATGCCACGACTGACCCGAGCGCGAACCATCGTCGCAGGCGAAGCCGCGCAGGCGGCGTCGGGTTGATCATTCTAGTCTCCATGTCGATCTGATTGGCTGCTCGGAGGGTGGAATCGCGGAAAGTCTGCCCGCCGGAACTCTAGCGTTTTCACGCCGCTCCGGTCCAGATCGAGGAGCGCCCCTCCACATCCGAAAAGTCTGTCCTGCGAACCGGTTAGTTCAGGGTTATTCGGAACTGCGGCGTAATTGCGCTCAAACGATCCTCGCCGATCCTGACCACAGTGTGCGTCGCAAAAGGATCAGTCCAGGTTCAACACCGCGACACATGCGCGACGCGGAGCTACTGAATTTTCGGACTCAACGTTAGTTCAAGAAACGCGCGCGTCGGATTTCTCGACAGACGCGATCAATTCTGATCTGATCGCGCTACCAATTCTCCGCGGCTCGCGTGACTGGCCACGCGAGGCGACGGCAAGAAAAACAAAACAACAAAAAGCAAAACAACGAACGCCAAAGCGAGGAAACGAGATGTCACGCAAGAAGCTTACGCGGCGACAATTTGTGGCCGCAACTGCCATGTCCTCCGCCGCCCTGATCACCGCGCCCTACGTGCGCGGCGCCTACGCCGCCGGCAAGCTCTCGATCGGCTTCTGGGACCACTGGGTGCCCGGCGCCAACGACAGCTCCAGAGCTCTCGTCAACGAGTGGGCAGCGAAGGAAAAGGTCGAAGTCTCCATCGACTACATCACCAGCAACAACAAGAAGATCGAGCTGACCGTTGCCGCCGAAGCGCAGGCCAAATCCGGTCACGACATTCTTCAGATGTACACCTGGTGGCCGCATGCTTATGCCGAGCAGCTGGAGCCCGTGAATGACGTCGTGGAGGCGGCGATCAAGCAGAACGGCGAGGTGAACGGCACCGTGAAATATCTCGGTCAGGCTGCCGGCAAATGGCTTGCCGTCCCCGCCACTCCGGGAAGCCAGATCAAGGGACCCTGCTCCCGCATCGATCTGATGAAGAAGCACGCCGGCATCGACGTTCAGGAGTTGTATCCGGCTGGCGGCCCACCGAAGGCAGACAGCTGGAACATGGATACCTTCCTGAAGGCGGCGGAAGCCTGCCAGAAGGCGGGCTTCGCATTCGGCATCGGTCTTGGCGAGACCACCGACAGCGTCGACACGGCGGGCGCCATCTTCCAGTCGTTCGGCGCCGAGCTCGTCAACTCCAAGGGCGACCTCACGGTGAAGACCGATCAGGTCCGCCAGGCGCTGGAATACTACAAAAAGCTGATCGCCTTCCTGCCGCCGGATGCGCCGTCCTGGGACGATGCCTCGAACAACAAATGGCTGATCTCGGGCCGCGGCGCGCTCATCATGAATCCGCCGAGCGCTTGGGCGGTTGCCAAGCGCGACGCGCCTCAAGTCGCCGAGCAATGCTGGACCCACGGTTTCCCGGCGGGTCCAAAGGGCCGCTTTGCGCCGTTCCTGCCGTATTTCTGGGGCCTTTGGAGCTTCTCCAAGAACAAGGAAGCGGCCAAGAGCCTGCTCACCTATCTGTCGCAGCCGTCATCGATCGAGAAATTCGTCGCGGCGAGCGGCGGCTATGACCTGCCGGCCTATGCCAACATGACGACGCTGAAGACCTGGGCCGAGGAAGGGCCGCCGAAGGGTACGCTCTATCATTATCCGAACCCCTACAACCATCAGACGCTGTCGATCGCGGCCTCTCCTGCGCCGCCGAAGATCGCCCAGCAGATCTATGCGCAGGCGACGCTGACCAAGATGGCGCTGCGCTTTGCGCAAGGGGAGAAGCTGGAGCAGTCGCTGGCCTGGGCCGAGGGCGAGTGCGAAGGCTTCATGCGAAGTTGAGCCGGGGTGTGCCACGGCGGTTCACGCCTCGCGCGTGGGCCGCCGGGCACCCCGCCATTCGCCGGACGTGATCAGATGAAGCCGACACGCGCGTGCCGGCTTCGACGTTGGACATCCTGCACGCAAGCTTGACCCAAGGAAGTTTGACCCGGGGAAACTGACATGGCCGATGTCGTCGTTGAGCACGGTCGCGTCGCGGGCACCGCGAACGCACGAAAACGGACGAGCCTGCACAACGCGTTGGGGCGAAAATCGACCGTAGCGTTCTTCCTGACGCTGCCGCTGATCCTCCTGATCGCGCTGCTCGTGCTCTACCCTGCCCTCTTCTCGATCCACCTCGCGACGCTGAACAAGTCGATGCAGAAGTTCGTCGGCTTCGGCAACTTCACCTTCCTGTTCAAGCGCGAAACGTTCTGGATGGTGGTCAAGCAGTCCTGCATCTTCGCGATCACCGCCGTGATCTTCAAGGCGCTGATCGGCTTCATCGTCGCGCATTTCGTGCACAATATTCCGGCCAAGGGCCAGCGCAAATGGCGCGGCATGCTGCTGGTGCCCTGGGTCATTCCGCCGGCGATGAGCACGCTGGCCTGGCTCTGGCTGTTCGATCCCTCCTATAGCGCATTCAACTACACGCTCTCATTGTTCGGCATCGGTCCCGTTAACTGGCTCGGTAGTGCCGCGTGGGCGCGCTTCTCCGTCATCCTGGTCAATGTCTGGTACGGCGCGCCGTTCTTCATGATCATGTATCTGGCGGCGCTGAAATCGGTGCCGGAGCAGCTCTATGAGGCCGCCGCAATCGACGGCGCCAATTGGTGGCAGCGGATCTGGTACGTGACGCTGCCGATGATGCGCAACATCATCGCGATCACGACGCTGTTCTCGCTGATCGTCACCTTCGCCAATTTCGACATCGTCCGCATCCTGACCTCGGGCGGGCCGCTCGACCAGACCCAGATCTTTGCCACCTACGCGTTCCGGGTCGGCATCGAGAGCAGTGACATCCCGCTCGGCGCCAGTGTCTCGCTGTTCATGGTCCCCATCCTCGCCGTCGCGGCGATCTTCATCCTGCGCGACGTCTCTAAACGCGGGAACGAATCCTGATGAGCACGCTCGCGATCGACAAGGCCGGCCCCCGGCGCAAGGTCAAATATGGCAGCATGAGCCGCGACCGCGCCTGGGCGCTGCGCTGGTCCTACTTCTTCCTGGTGCTGTTCGCGATCTTCTTCCTGACGCCGCCACTCTACATGGTGATCACCTCGCTCAAGAGCAGCGCGGAGATATCGGCTGCGACCAATCCATGGTGGGTTTTCCACCCGACGCTGTCGAATTACCTCGAACTCCTGACGTCCAACCAGTTTCTCCGATTTTTCTGGAATTCGTCGATCGTCTCGCTGGTGGTCGTGTTCGTGACCATGCTGATCAGCGTCCCCGCGGCGTTCGCGCTGGCGCGGATGCGGTTCTGGGGCTCGGCGACACTCGCGACCGGCGTCTTCCTGACCTACCTCGTCCCCGACAGCCTCCTGTTCATTCCGCTCTTCAAGATGTTCGCGCTGATCCAGGATCTGACTGGCATCACGTTGCTCAATCGATGGTACGTACTGCTGTTCGTCTATCCGACGCTGACGGTACCGTTCTGCACCTGGATCATGATCGGCTATTTTGCCTCGATCCCGAAGGAGCTCGATGAAGCCGCGATCATCGACGGGGCGTCCTGGCTGCAGACCCTGACCCGGATCTTCATTCCGGTGGCCCTGCCTGGCCTGATCGCCGCGACGATCTTTGCCTTCACCGTCTCCTGGGCCCAGTTCCTCTATCCCCTGGTGTTCACGACCTCCATCGACCAGCTCGTGCTGCCGGTCGGCATCACCACGACACTGATCAAGGGCGACGTCTTCAACTGGGGCCAGATCATGACGGGCGCGCTGCTCGGCGCGGCGCCGCCATTGGTCATCTACGCCTTCCTGATGGACTACTACATTGCCGGCCTGACCGCCGGTGCGACGAAGGGTTGAAAGCGAGAGGTTGACGATTCATGGCTGAAGTTTCCTTGCGCAAGGTGGTCAAACGTTACGACGACGTCGAGGCGGTGCGCGGCATCGATCTCGACATCGCAGACCACGAGTTCATCGTGCTGGTGGGCCCGTCGGGCTGCGGCAAGTCGACCACGCTGCGCATGATCGCGGGCCTCGAGGATATCAGCGACGGCGACATCACGATCGGCGGCGACGTCGTCAACGACGTTCCCCCGAAGGACCGCGACATTGCGATGGTGTTCCAGAACTACGCGCTTTATCCGCACATGACGGTGGCGGAGAACATGTCGTTCGGGCTGCGCCTGAAGCACTATCCCAAGGCCGAGATCAAGGCGCGCGTGACGGAGGCCGCCCGCCTCCTCGACATCACCGACCTGATCGACCGCAAGCCGAAGCAGCTCTCCGGCGGCCAGCGCCAGCGCGTTGCGATGGGGCGCGCGATCGTGCGCAATCCGAAAGTGTTTCTGTTCGACGAGCCGCTGTCCAACCTCGATGCCAAGCTGCGCGTGCAGATGCGCATCGAGATCAAGAAGGTGCATCAAAAGGTGCGCACCACCACAGTCTACGTTACCCACGACCAGGTCGAAGCGATGACGCTGGCGGACCGCGTCGTCGTGATGAACAAGGGCCGCATCGAGCAGATCGGCACGCCGAACGAGCTCTACCACAAGCCGGCGACGCGCTTCGTCGCGGGCTTCATCGGCTCGCCCGCGATGAATTTCGTGCCATGCCGGCTCGAGGACGTCGGCGGCCAGCTCAACATCCGCCTGACCGATCGTGTCTCCTTCCCGCTGCCGCCGGCGCGCGCCTCGCGCTACAACGCTCTGCCGCGCACCGACAAGCTGCAGCTCGGCATCCGCCCCGAGCACCTCACCGAGTCGCATGCGCATCTGGCGCCCGGGGTCGAGACCTTCGACACCGTGCTGGATGTCACCGAGCCCATGGGCATGGAGACGCTGGTCTACTTCACCCTCGAGGGCACGCCGGTCTGCGGCCGCGTCGATCCCAATGCCGGCGCCAAGGACGGGGCACCCATGCGTTTGGCGATGGACCTCAACAACATGCACCTGCTAAACGAGGCGACCGGCCTCGTGCTGTGATGGCCGGACGAGAAAAGCTTCGAGCAGGCAGGGAACGATGGCGGCCAACAAGAAGAAGATTTTTGTCACGCAAACTTTGTCGCGGGGCGCACGCGCCCTTCTCACCCAGCGGGACGACATCGAGCTCGTCGAGTTCTCCAATCTGATCTCGGCTTCGGATTTCCAGGCGATGCTGACGGCGCATGCGCCGGTTCATGGCGTGGCGCTCGGCGCAACCCGGTTCGGCGAGCCCGAGCTCGAGGCCTCCAGGGACATGAAGGTGGTGACGCGGATCGGCGTCGGCTACGACGCCGTCGACGTGCCTGCCCTCTCGCGCCGCAAGGTGCCACTGATGGTGGCAGGCAGCGCCAACTCGCCCTCGGTCGCGGAAGCCGCGCTGTTCATGATGCTGACGCTCGCCAAGCGCGCCCAGGAGCTGCACGCCTGCGTCAGGGACAACAAATGGGCCGACCGGCTCGGCATCCTGCCGTTCGATCTCTACGGCAAGACCGTGGTGATCGTCGGCTTTGGCCGCATCGGCAGCCGCACCGCCAAGCGCTGCCTCGCGATGGAAATGAACGTCCTGGTCTACGACCCCTACAAGCCGGCGGCCGACATCAAGGCTGCCGGTTGCGAGCCGGTCACCGATCTCGACGCGGCGCTGTCCCGCGCCGACTTCGTCAGCATCCACTGCCCGAAGACGCCAGAAACCGTCGGCATGTTCAATGCCGCGCGGATCGGTCTGATGAAGCGGGCCGCCTATCTCATCAACACCGCACGCGGCGGTATCGTCGAAGAAAAGGCGCTCTACGACGCGCTCACCTCTGGCCGGCTCGCCGGTGCCGGCCTCGACGTGTTCGAGCAGGAGCCGCCGCCGGCCGGACACTCGCTGTTCGAGCTTTCGAACGTGATCATGGCGCCGCATGTGGCCGGCGTCACCGTCGAGGCAGTCGACCGCATGAGCGAGCAGACCGCGCGCAATATCCTGAGCGTGCTCGACGGCGATCCGATCCGTCAGAATGTGATCAACCAGGATGTGCTCGCCTGAGCGCTGCAGTTTTCGGAGAGGCAGAAATTGCCGCACCAAGGTCAACCAGACGTCCCATTTTGGCACAATCGGGCCCAAACCTGGCCTTAATCAAAGGCAAGCTAGGCTGACAGGTCGCGACCGGTCGTGGGACGGAATTGCCGGCGCGTCCTCTTGGAGGATGACCCCTTGTCAGACATCGACCCGACCGACCACGCGCTGGCGACGATCGCCAGCATTCTCGAACACCCCGAGGCCCGGCCCGAGACTGAGAAGTTCGCGAGCGTCGACGAGCATCCGAGTGCCGACGAGGATCTGGTCGTCGACGAGCAGCCGCTCGTGCCGGAGCACCCGGCCGACGCCGACGGCTACAGCAAGCTCGGCCCCGGGCCGATGGCGGCACTGCGGTTCAAATGGACCGTGCAGCGCGGCGACGAGGGTCTCTACTACGTTCACGAGACCATCGGCGAGTATTCCACGCCTGTGGTCAGCGGACCGATGTCGGGCGAAGCCGCGGTGCGGTTCGTCGATGAGCGCGAGAGCGAAGCGCATCGCCGCTTCGAGGTCCTGCGCGACGAGATCGCTAACCGCAGCTCGGTCGCCGACATCGTACGGAAAGGTGAGGCGTAGGCCTCACCTTCTTCCCAAAAAATCCTTCTTCACGAGATCGACGCCGGCGTGCCGCAGGATGTCGTAGGCGGTCGTGACGTGGAAGAAGAATTGCGGGACCGAGAAGGTCAGAAGCAGCGAGCGCCCGGTGAAGGGCAGCTCGGCGCCGCTTTTCAGGCGGAAGGCGACGTCCTTTTCGCCTGCGGCATCGATCTCGGCCTGCGGCAGGCTCTCGACGAAATCGATCGCGGCCGCGATGCGCCGCTGCAGCTCCGCAAGATCAGGCTTGGCATCGGCAAACGTGATCGGCTCATGCCCGGCAAGCAGCGCGGGCCCGACCACGGCATGGCGGACCGCCTCGCCCACCTGCTGCGCCAGATCGTACATGTTCGGATAGAGCCGCATGCCCAGCAGGATGGCCGGATCGATCTTGCGCACCTCGGCGTAAGCGGCGGCCTTGTCGAGCAGCCCGGACAGGTTGCGCAGGAACGGCACGAACATGCCGACCGAAGCCTCGTGGAGAGAGAGCGTCACCTCAAGAAATTCCTTCTCGCAGTTTGCGGACATCTGGTCTAAATCCGCAGGTTCAAGAGCAACATGACAGCTCATGCGAGGGTAGGAAAGAGATGATCGTTCGACGACTGGCGGCGCTGGCTGCGGCGGTGGTGATAGGCTTTGCGGCCCATGCACAGGAGACAACGTCCCCTTCCCGCCTCGACGAGATCATCAAGCGCGGCACGCTGCGCGTCGGCATGACCGGCGACTACAGGCCCTTCACCTCTCTCGACAAGACCACGCAGAAATTCAGCGGCTTCGACGTCGACATGGCCGAAGCGCTGGGCAAGGCGCTCGGCGTCAAAGTGGAGTACGTCCAGACCGCCTGGCCCAAGCTGATGAAGGACTTTGAGGCCGATCAGTTCGACATCGCGATGGGCGGTGTCTCCATCACCTTCGACCGCCAGAAGAAGGGCCTGTTCTCGACGCCCATCATGCGTGAGGGCAAGACGCCGATTGCGCGCTGCGCGGATGTCGGCAAGTACCAGACGCTCGCCGATATCGACAAGAAGGGTACGCGCGTCATCGTCAATCCCGGCGGCACCAACGAGCGCTTCGCGCGGGCCAACATCAAGGACGCCGACATCGAGGTCTTCCCGGACAACACCGCGATCTTCGACGAGATCGCCAAGGGTCATGCCGACCTGATGATGACGGACGCCTCGGAGACGCGCTACCAGCAGAAGCAGCATCAGGGTGTGCTCTGCGCAGTGCATCCGGACAAGCCGTTCGATTTCTCGGAGAAGGCCTACTGGCTCCAGCGCGACGTCGCGCTGAAGGCCTTCGTCGACCAGTGGCTGCACGTCTCTATGGAGGACGGCAGCTACCAGAAAATTTATGGCGCCTGGTTCGACTAGAACGCGGCGCCTGTCCGCATTTTGGCGGCCCGCCGGTCAAACCTTGAACCGAGTTGGCGGGCATTGAACCAAGATCGAAGGGAGTACGACTCATAGCTGGAAAGTGATCTGGATCACGTTTCGCCACGGGGCCGCGGCGTAAGGGTCGATACGGGGAGCACCTGCTCAGGAGATTGCAATGAAAAAGCTGTTGGCGATGGCCGCATTTCTTTTGGCGAGCACGGCCGCGCAAGCGCAATACACCTTCGAGTATGGCGGCCGCACCATCCGGATCGACCCCGATCGCGGCACGGTGCAGATCCCAGGGGTCTACGACAACACCGGCCAGGGCAAGGCGAGGAAGGCCAAGAACGACACGAAGAACGACGCCAAGACGGACACCAAGAACGCTCCCAAGGCGGACACGAAGCCGCCCCAACAGGCCAAGGTCGATCCGCAGCCGCCGGCCAATCCTGCGCCCGCGCCGGCTCCCGTGACACCGCCTCCGGCGGCCGAGCAGACGCCCGCGGCAGCGCCAGCTCCAGCAGCAGCCGTACCGCCTCCGGCGCCACCCACCCCGCCTGCACCGCCACCCGCCACGACCGCCAACAACGCGCCGGCTGCAACCGCCGTTGCGCCTCCGCCGGCTCCACCATCGCCGCCCGCCCCGGCCCAGCAGGACGCCGCTCCCGCGGTGACACCGCCGCCTGCTCCGCCAGCCACCGTCGCGGTTGCTCCGCCTGCACCTCCGGCTCCGGCTCCGGCCCCGCCGCCGGCGCCCGCTCCGCCTCCCGTTCAGGCGACGGCCGCTCCAGCTCCGACGACAGCGCCTACGCCCACGCGCGACCTCAATTCGCCGCTCGGCATCTGGCTCACCGAGGAGAAGGAAGGCAAGGTCCGCATCGAGCAGTGCGGCAACAATCTCTGTGGCTACTCGGTCGATGCCAAATCGGACCAGAACGGCGAGCAGATCCTGATCAACATGAAGCCGGTCCAGGGCCAGAAATGGACCGGCCGGATCGTCGATCCCAACACCGGCTCGACCTATGATTCCACCATCGCGATGCGCGGCACCGATCGCCTGCGCGTACAGGGCTGCGCCTTCGGCGGCATGTTCTGCGGCGGCCAGACGTGGACGCGCGTGAACTAGTTCACATCCGTCTAGCTAAAGCGCGATGAGATTGGGATGAATCGTCATCGCGCTTTGGGGCGTTGTTTGGGCATGATCTCCGCGCAATCGCGAGGGAATACCGCTTCACACTTTTCCGGATCATGCCTTAGGACGTCGCCTCGATCACGTGCGCCTGGATCTTTGCGGAGATCTCGCCCTCGCCATGTCGCGCTGCAATTTTCTTTGCCGCGTGAGCAGTAGCAGCCTCCAGCGCGTCGGGACGTCTCGCCTCGATTTCGTTGCGGAGTGGCGTACCCTGACAGTAGCTCATCGCCACATGCCGCGCTGAGATGGATCGGCTTTCATCCGACCGTGTTTGAACTGCCACCTCTGAAAACCCTGCGTCCTGCAAATCGCGGTGGATCGTGGCGGTGTCGTGATAGCCATGCGGCGTGCGCGCCAGGAAGCGCGGCGGATCGTCCGGGAAGAACTCGGCCAGCGCGTCGGTGACGTCTCCGGCAAAGACGTTGTCCTCGACCCTGTCCCAGACGCTGAAGATGAAAATCCCTCTCGGCCTCAGCACGCGCCGCGCCTCCCGGTAGGCCTTGACCCGATCCGGGAAGAACATCGCGCCGAACTGGCAGCACACGACGTCGAACGAGCTGTCGGGGAACGGGAGCACCTGCGCGTCGGCCTGGCGCCAGCTGACGCGCGCATCGGCACCTTGCCGAAGTTTTGCATGCTCGAGCATCGGCTGATTGAGATCGGTCACGACGTAAGTCGCATCGGGCGGCAGAACGGCTGCGACGGCGCGTGTAACCACGCCGCTTCCCGCCGCCGTCTCCAGTACGGCCTTTGGCGAGCGCACGGCAACGCGGCGCGCCATGTCGTCGGCATAGCTCTGGAAAATCAGCGGAACCATATAGCGGTCGTAATTTTCCGGGACCGCGCCGGCAAACACCTTGTCGGATTCAGGCATCCTTTCGTCCTCCGCGAAAAGCCTTTCGGGTCGCAGGCAGCAGGCCATGAAGGCGGCGCCTTGTCACGTCGCGCTGCACAGCAGGCCGCAGCGTGCGCAAGGTCACGCCCCGCAGAACCGGCGTGATAGCCCTCACATCGGCGCGCTCGACCACCGTGGCAGGTTCCCAGAACGTTCAACTCATAGGGGCAAGCCATGAATCATTTTAGCAAAGGACTTTTGACCAGCATCCTCGTCATTGCCCTGCCGTATGGGCAGGCACGCGCTGCGACCGGCAGCTTCGACGGCACCTGGAATGTGCGGATCACGTCAACGAGCGAAGCCTGCGGCAACGGCTCGACGGTCGCCATCGGCATCACCAACGGTCAGATCGCCTCCGGCAGCGCCGCGGTGAGTGCATCGGGCAGCGTCGCACAGGCAGGTAAGATCAGCGTCCTCTTGAGTAGCGGCATCAAGCGCGCCGCGGGCTTTGGCCACCTCGCCGGCACCTCAGGCTCAGGCACCTGGCACGGCACAATGTGCACGGGCACGTGGACGGCGGAAAAAATCTAGGACGGCAACGCTCGCCCGACGGGTGGCAATCAATCGCGGTTCGCCAATGGTGGACAGACATCCCAGGGAACGTCGCTCTGATCGGTGCGTTGAGAAGCCCAAGCAAACCCACTCCAGCCTGTCGCGCGACGGATGGGCCGAGTGCGATTTGCCGGCTAGACAAGGGCGCGCCAAAGCTGGCGCGCTGACGCCGCGAACAGGCTTGAACAATGAGGGTCTGCGGAGCTATGCGGGCCGGTTTGTTCATCGCATTCATTGCAGCGGCCTGGCTCGGCGGACAGGTCCAGACGTCCCTCGCACAAAGCCGGCCATCCGTTTCCCCCAGCGACGCGTCGAAGACGTCTCTGTCGAAGATGTCTCCGCGGAAGGAAAATGCCCCCAGGAAGGAAGCCGCAAACTCTGATCCGCACACGACAGGATTTGTAACCGGCGCGGCGCAGAGCACCGAGTTCGCCATCGCTCAGGACCTTGCTACCACCCTGGCCAGCGGCCAGGAGACCGGCCCTCACGGGGAGGTCGCATTGCGGGTGCTGCCAATGGTGGGAAACGGTGGCATTCGCAACATCATCGACATACTCAGCCTGGCAGGCGCCGATATTGCGATCGCCCCCGTCCCATTGGCCGATCGTCTCCGAGAGTCAGGAACGCTCGGAGATATCCGCAACAAGCTTGTCTACGTCACCCCACTGTTTGTCGAAGAGTTCCACCTCCTCGCGCGGCCCGAGATCCAGAGCCTGTCGGATCTCGCGGGAAAGCCTGTCAATCTCGGCGAAGAAGGCAGCGCTGGCGCCGTCCTCGGTCGCGAGGTGCTCAACTATCTGGAGGTGAAGGTCAGCGAATCTAACCTGGCTTTGGACGCAGCACTGGAGGGAATGCGGAAGGGGCAAATCTCCGCCGCCTTGCTGGTGTCGGGCAAGCCGGTCAGCTTCCTCGCGCGATACGCGCAAGATGATGGCCTTCACTTTCTGTCCATCCCCTATTCGAAGGCGATGCTGGAGCGTGAGTTTCTGCCCTCGACCCTCCGCCACGAAGATTACCCAGACCTCATCGGCGTCTCTGATAATGTCGACACCATCGCGATCAAATGCGCGCTTTTCGCTTACAACTGGCCGGCGCGCAGCGAGCGGTTTCCGCTGGTGGAACTGTTTGTGCAGACGCTGTTCTCGCGATTTCCTGAATTTCTTGGCGACGGTCATCACCCGAAGTGGCGAGAGGTGAACCTGACGGCGCTGCTTCCTGGTTGGAGGCGATTTCAACCAGCGGAGCGCTGGCTCCAGCAGCAATCCGGCGGAGAGGCCGCGCTTCGCAAGGCGTTCGGTCGTTTCCTCGAGCAAAAGCCGATCAGCAATCCGCCGGACCGCGAACAACTGTTCCAGGACTTTATGCGGTGGCGAGAACGCCAGCAGGGCCGATGACCCAAGCACCGGGAGGTCTTGATGCGCAATTTACTGGTGGCCGCAGCCTTGGCCACGTTGCTTGCATTGATCGCCGACGTGAGGCGGCCGGCGGCGCAACTTTTTCCATTCGAGCTTCCGGATCCGCAGACGCTCGCTCCCGTGCCATCAACCGACAATGCCGGGAAAGCCAGGGCGGTAACTCGTCCAGACGGCAAACCACATGCTCGCCCGGACGAAAAACGACATGGAAGACTCTACGTCGCTCCCGCACGGCCAAATCAGCGGAGGATCGCCGAAAAGAAGGGATACAAGCGCGTCAGCGATCTCGTGAACTTCCCGAAGTTCTTTCCCGGCCTGGGCATCCTCTTTGTCAAACCCGACACTCTGCCGCTAGGTCCTTTCCTCTGCTTTGATCGCAGGGATCGCCTGGTGGCGAGCGTGTATATGGTGCCCATCAAGGATATCGACGATCACAAGTCGTTGGAGGCGCCCGGCTTCGCTGGAACAGTTGACCACGTCAGCATCTACTTCAATCCGGGGCATCCTGGAGTGGACGTGCCGCATTACCACCTCGTGATCTGGCACGTGAGCAAGAAGGAGGAAGCGCGCGTCGCCAAGTGACGCACAGCTTTGCGTTTGCTCATGGAAAAAGTGCTTGCCTATGCGATCTCGGGTTTCATCGTGTGCTTTGGCGTCTGGATCTTCGTTGCCGGCCTAAGCACCAGCGCACCCGCGCTGTGGTCGTGCGCGGCCTTCTTGCCCACCGCAATCGGACTTTGGAGCGCTTTCGGGGATATCTAGAGATAGTCCGGCCGGAACCAGAACGCGCCTGCGACCTTGGTTCTTGGGTGGCGAGATCTTATCCGATGGACCTTACCGCAACCGAGCGCGATTTCCTGAGACGGCTGGCTTCCCAAGCCTGGATCAGCACGCCGCTGTTCGACCACGAAATCGTCGCCCGACTTATCGAACTCGGGCTCGTTGAGACCGAACCACTGGCTTCAGGCGAGGTCGAATACCGGATCACCGACGCGGGCCGCGATGTCCTGTGAATTCGGTGGTGCAGCCCGAAGTGTTGCGACGCGGAGTGGAATCTAGTCAGCTTGATGCTCTCGCGGGTCTGTGCCCCGGATTGGCAACGCATCGCTGACGCGCTGCGTTGCCGCCGGGGCGCGAGACCGTGGCTAACCCACCGGTGCCGAATATTCCGCGTCGGTGACCGGCTCCAACCAGGTCGAGTACACGCCGTCGAGCGCTTCCTGCATGGCGATGTGGGTCATGCCGTTGGTGGGCGAAGCGCCGTGCCAATGCAATTCCCCCGGCGGAATCCAGACGGTGTCGCCGGGGCGGATTTCCCTGATCGGGCCGCCCTTGGCCTGGACGCGGCCGACGCCGGAGATGACGTAGAGCGTCTGCCCGAGTGGATGGTGATGCCAGTTGGTGCGCGCGCCGGGCTCGAACGAGACGCGCGAGCAGTTCAGCCGCGCCGGCGCAGGCGCCATGATGACGGGGTCCTGCAACACCGTGCCGGTGAAGTTCTCCTTGGGCGCGCGGCGGGTCGGTCGCGTGCCTGCGACGTGGATTTCCATGGGTGCCTCTCTTCCTGTTACTTCTTGCTCGCGGCGTAGCGCGCCTTGGTCTCGGCGTTCATGGGGTAGAGGCCCGGCAGCACGGCGCCGTTGTTCACCTCGTTGACGATCCAGGCTTCCATTCGCTCCTGCTCGACGCCCTCATTGAGCACATGGTCGAGCATCGCCTGCGGGATCAGCACGCAGCCGTCCTGGTCGGCGACGACGATGTCGTTCGGAAACACCGCAACGCCGCCACAGCCGATCGGCTCGCCCCAGCCAACGAAGGTCAGGCCCGCGACCGACGGTGGCGCGGCGTAGCCATCGCACCACACCGGAAGATTGGTGCCGAGCACGCCCTCGACGTCACGCACGACACCGTCGGTGACGAGCGCGGTGACGCCGCGCTTGACCATGCGCGCGCAGAGGATGTCGCCGAAGATGCCGGCATCGGTGATGCCCATGGCGTCGACCACGGCGATGCACCCCTCCGGCATCGCCTCGATCGCGGTGCGGGTCGAGATCGGAGAGGACCAGGATTCCGGCGTCGCCAGATCCTCGCGCGCCGGCACGAAGCGCAGCGTGAACGCCGGGCCGACCAACCGCGGCAACCCCGGGCGCAGCGGACGCGCGCCGCGCATCCAGACATTGCGCAGGCCCTTCTTCAGCAGGACCGTGGTGATGGTGGCAGTGGTGATGCCGGCAAGGGTCTTGCGGGCTTCGGGGGATAGCGACATGGACGAGAACGAGCTCCGGGTGGGAAAGAAGCTGCGCATCTTGCGAGGCGCAGGCCTGCCGTCAAGGGCCAAGGCGAAGCGGCGCAGGGCTGTTATGCGACGCGATAACAAGGCTTTATCGCTTGGCGCTGAATTAATTTATTGGACTTGCAGGCGCATTTACGCGAAGCAAAGGGCAGCGGGAACCAAAGGAGTCTCCCGCGATTTCCAAAGGGCCGATTTCGACAGCTCATGGCCGCGACGCTTCCCCCGCCCCGCCTTCTGCCCAGCGGCGACAGTGCCGTCACGGTCGAGTTCAGCCGGACCATCGACGACGCGGCCAATCAGCGCGTGTTGGCGCTCGACCGGGCGCTCACCGAAGCCGGCATCGACGGCGTCACCGAGGCGGTCCCGACTTATCGCTCGCTGCTGGTGCACTACGATCCCGGCCGGATCGCCTTTGATGCACTGAGCGAAAAGCTGCTTGCGCTTGCAAGCCAGCCGCGGCCGCGCTCGGCAAAAGCGCGCCGCTGGCGCATTCCCGTGGCCTATGGCGGCGAGCACGGCATCGATCTCGAGGATGTCGCCAAGACGCTGAACACCACACCCGACGACATCGTGGCCCGCCATATCGCCGGCGACTATCGCGTCGCCATGATCGGCTTCACCCCGGGCTGGTCCTATCTCAGCGGCCTCGAAAAATCCCTGCACATGTCGCGGCGGCAGAATCCGCGACTCTTGACGCCCGCCGGAACGATCGCGATCGGCGGCGTTCAAACCGGCGTGCAATGCCTGGCCGGTCCCAGCGGCTGGCACCTGTTGGGGCGCACCCCCGTGCGGACCTATCAGCTCCACCGGAATCCCACCTTCCTCACCGAACCCGGTGATCGCGTGACGTTTTTTGCCATCGACCCTAAGACCTTTGCGGAGCAGGACTGCGCCGCCGAAGCGGGCGAGATCATTGCGGAGCTGACGACGTCATGAGTCGGCTCATTGTCGCCAGCATCGGCCCGGCCAGCTCCGTCCAGGACGGCGGACGGCCGGGCTCGCAGCGCTATGGCCTCACGCCGAGCGGCGCGATGGACCGGCTGGCGCTGGCGACCGCCAACTGCCTGGTCGGCAACGATCTGTTCGCGGCCGCTGTCGAGATCGGCCCGTTCGGCGTCTCATTCATCGCGCGCGACGGTGCGGTGCGCGTCGCGCTCGCGGGCGCCCCGCGCAATGCGGATATCGCCGGCAAGCCTGTGGCGAACGAGACCTCGATGACGCTGAAGGATGGCGAGACGCTGACGCTCGGCTTCGCCCGCGGTGGCGCGTTCAGCTATCTCGCGATCGAAGGGGCTGTCCGAGGCGAGCCCGTGTTCGGCAGCCTCGCAGTGAACGCCCGCGCCGGGCTCGGCAGCCCCTACCCGCGCCCGCTCCAGGCTGGCGACGAGTTCGGCGTCGCGGTCGCAAGCGGCGGGCCTGAGCAGCGGATCGAATTGCCGAAGCCAACGAGCGGTCCGATCCGCGTCGTGCTGGGGCCGCAGGACGACGAATTCGATGACGCCAACAAGGCGCTGTTCCTGTCGAGCGACTGGAAGATCTCCGCGACCTCGGACCGCATGGGTTACCGGCTCGAAGGCCCGGTGATCAAACATCTCCACGGCCACAACATCGTCTCCGACGGCACGGTCAATGGCAGCATCCAGGTGCCGGGCAACGGCGCGCCGATCGTCCTGATGATGGACCGCGGCACCAGCGGCGGCTATCCGAAGATCGCAACGGTCATCTCCGCCGATCTCGGCCGCCTCGCCCAGACCTCTGCCGGCACCGCGTTCCGCTTCAAGGCGATCAGCATGACCGAAGCGCAGGACGAGGCCCGGAAATTCGCGCAGCTCCTGCGCCGCCTGCCCGATCGGTTACGCGCGGCGGACACCGTGGAGCTCAACATCGATGCCCTGCACGATGCTAATGTCGCGGGCTACGCGGTGAACGCTGTCGATGCCGGGACGTGGCAGGTTTCGGCGGAGTCGTAACGGAACCAGAGGTGGAGAGCACCCATGACGACGATCGATCTCAACTGCGACCTCGGTGAGGGATTTGGCGCTTGGGAGATGGGCAACGACGCCGCGATGCTCGAGCTTGCGACATCGGTCAACGTCGCCTGCGGCTTCCATGCCGGCGATCCCGACATCATGCGGCGGACGGTTGAGCTCGCGAAGGCGCGCGGTGTCTCGATCGGCGCGCATCCCGGCTATCGCGACCTGCACGGCTTTGGCCGGCATCCGATCCTCGGGCTGAAATCGTCCGAGATCGAAAACCTCGTCGCCTACCAGATCGGCGCGCTCCAGGCCATCGCGACCGCGGCCGGCCACAAGGTCACGCATGTGAAAGCGCATGGCGCGCTCTCCAACGTCGCATGCGAGGACGACATGACCGCAAAGGCGATCGCAGCCGGGATCAAGGCCGTCGACCCCTCGCTGATCTTTGTTGTGCTTGCCAACTCGAAGCTGGTGAAGGCCGGCGAGGACGCGAACCTGCCGATGGTGCACGAGGTGTTCGCCGACCGCGCCTATGAGGACGACGGCAACCTGGTCTCGCGCAAGAAGGCCGGCGCGGTGTTGCACGATGCCAAGGCGATCGCCGATCGCGTCGTGCGCATGGTGCAGGACGGCGCCGTGATCTCGGTCACCGGCAAGGTCATCAAGATGCGGATGGATACGGTGTGCATCCACGGCGACACGCAAGGCGCGGTTGATATCGCGCGCAATCTGCGTCAGGCGTTGAAGGATGCGGGGATTGCGGTAGCGCCATTCAAGCGCGCCGCGTGAGCCTTGCTCGGTGCCGCAGGGTGGGCAAAGCAAAGCTGCCCACCTCTTCTGTCTCATGACCGGAAGGATGGTGGGCACGGCGCAAGTGCGCCTTTGCTCACCCAAAATCAGAACGGGTGCACCGACAGTGTGCCGAAGATGATGGCCGCGATGACCGCAAAGGCGCTGTAGAGCGCCACATGGTGCATGCTCGCCCCGGTCCGCCGGGAGAGCGAGCGCGCGTAAAAATGCAGCCTCGCTTCCGCCGATAGTTCGCGCATGGTCGATCTCCAACGCCCCATTTGCGGAGATATGAAGGAGCAATCGCGGCGTCGGACAAGATGGTGGCGGAAATAGCGACGGCGGTTCTCTTCAGAACCGCCGTCGTAGAGTAAAATTCTCTTCACCCATGGGTTCCGAGAATCTTATTCGCTCAACCTTTAAGCCAATGGAACCGGTTCCTGCACGCTAATAGACATCCGCCTGGAACCTGCCCTTCTTCTTGAGGTCGGCAACGAAGCTCACGGCCTCGTCCGTGGAACGTGCGCCGAATTGGGCGACGATGTCGACCAGCGCACGCTCGACGTCCTTGGCCATGCGCTTGGCATCGCCACAGATGTAGAGATGCGCGCCTTCGGCCAGCCACGTCCAGACCTCGCGGCCGAGCTCGCGCATGCGATCCTGCACGTAAAACTTCTTCTCGCCGTCGCGCGACCAGGCGAGCGACAGACGCGTTAACAAGCCCGCCGTCTTCAGCGCGTTGAGCTCGTCGCGATAGAAGAAATCGCAGTCGCTGCGCTGGTGGCCGAAAAACAGCCAGTTCTTGCCCGGTGCGCCGGTCGCCTTGCGGTCGAGCAGGAAGGCGCGGAACGGTGCAACGCCGGTGCCGGGACCGACCATGATGATCGGCGTCTTCGGATCCTGCGGCAGCGCAAAGCCGTGCGCCTTCTGCACATAGACCTTCAGTTTCTCGCCTTCGGTGATGCGCTCGCCGAGGAAGGTCGACGCGACGCCGAGGCGCTTGCGCTTGCCGATGACGTAACGCACGGAATCGACGGTCAGCGACAGCTTTCCGGGCGACGCATTGTGCGAGGACGAGATCGAGTAGAGCCGCGGCTGCAAGGGCTCCAGCGCTTCGACGAAGGCTTCGGGATGCGGTCGGCAGCCGGAGAATTTTTGCAGCGCTGCCATGACGTCGAGCGTTGCGGCATCGCCATCGGGATCCTCACCCTGCGCCAACGCCCGTGCCTTCTCGCGCTGCGCGCCGCCGGTGATGAAAGAAAGCAGCTCGAACAGCTTGTCCGGCGCCGGCGACAGCGAGACGTCCTCGACCAACGCCTCGCGCAGCGTCTTGCCGTTGACCTGCGTGGTGTGGGAGGCGCCAAGCAGCGCGATTATCTGGTCGACCAGGCCGAGGTCGTTGCGCGCAAACACGCCGAAGGAATCGCCGACGACATAGTCGAGCTTGCTGTCGGAGAGATCGAACTCGATGTGATAGGTCTCCTTCTCCGAGCCCTGCTTGTTGAGGAGGCGTCGCGACAGGAATACGGCTTCAGCCGGATTTTCGCGGGCGCGACCCAGCTCGGCCTTTACTTCGGGCGCAGCCGGTGCGGCCGCTGCCGGCGATGCACCGCCCCCAGGAGGTTTCGCTGCCGGCGCCTTGTCCAGCTCCTCAAAGAGCTGCTTCAGCATCCGCGCGGTGTCCTTGCCGCCTGGAGCGCAGAGGTTGAGACGGGCTTCGCTCTTCTTGGCGATGGCGTTGGAATAGTCGGCACAATTGTAGCCGCACTGGCCGCAATCCTGCTGCGCCATCGCCGCCATCATGCGGCGGCGGAGCGGACGCCCTTCCGCAAGCTTCATGCGATCGCCGATTGGCATCGCCGGATCGTGCCAGGGCGCCTCGCCGTCATCGCCATCGCCCTGGGGCGCGAGCACCGCACCGTTTTCGGCCGGCGACAGCGGCGTCGAGCCGTCGAGGCCGAACATGCCCACGAGAAATCCATTCAGCCACAGCCGCTGCCCTTCGCTGAAAGGCGCGTTCGGCGGGATGATCTCGAGTTTCGGTGGGACAGGCATCTGGGTCATGCTGTTGCTTCCGCTCCGGCCAGTTTGCGCAGGGCTTCGCCGTCATGGCGACGAGAGAAGGTAAGGAACGTTTCTTCCGGCGAGGCGCGGTTGGCGAGATAGGCCTTCAAGAGACCCTCGACGAGCCTGGGCGCGTCCTCGGCCTTCACGTCGTGATAGACCTCCTGCCCGATATCGGCATCGGGACCGAAGCCGCCACCGGTGAAGAGGTGATAACCCTCAACCGTGTCCTCCTCCGTGGCGCCCGGCACCTTGGCCGCGATCAGGCCGATGTCGGAAATGTAGTGCTGCGCGCAGGAGTGGTGGCAACCGGTGAGATGGATGTTGAGCGGCGTGTCCAGCTTCACTCGCTCATCGCACCAGTCCCCGATCGCGGCAGCGTGGCGCTTGGTATCGGAGGCGGCGAACTTGCAGCCGGCATTGCCGGTGCAGGCGATCAGGCCGGCGCGGACTTGAGAGACCTGCGTGGCGAGGCCGAGCTTCTCGATGGCCGCGGTCACCAGCGCCACGTTCTCGTCCTGGACGCCCGAGATCAGAAAGTTCTGCCAGACGGTCAGGCGGATATCGCCGTCGCCGAGATCCTGGGCGATCTTGCCTATGCCGCGCATCTGCTCGCAGGTGAGCTTGCCGACCGGAAGCGCGACACCGACCCAGTTGTGACCCGCCTGCTTCTGCTTGTGCACCCCAATATGGGCCATGCGATCGAAAGCCGGACGCGGTGCGATCGCATCCGACGGCACGCGCGTGAACGGTTTCTTCAGCCGTTCCTCCACGAGCTTGAGAAACTGATCGTGCCCCATATTGTCGAGCACATATTTCAGCCGCGCCTTGGTGCGGTTGGTGCGGTCGCCATGCTCGATGAAGACGCGCACGATGGCGTCGGCAACTGCAGTGGCGTCCTCGGGACGAACGACGATGTCAGAATATTTTGCGAAATCCCTGTGGCCGGTGATGCCGCCGATGCCGAGCCGGAACCAGACGCCCGCGTCGACGCCAAAGCCGTCCTTCACCTCGACCGCGGAGAACGCGATGTCGTTGGTCTCTTCCAGCACCGCGATGCGGCCCGCGCCGTCGAAGGCGACGTTGAATTTGCGCGGCAAGCCGTAGAGCGAGCGGTCGTTGAGGATGTGGTAGTGCCATTCGCGCGCGTAAGCGCGCGTGTCGATCAGCTCCTGCGGATCGATGCCAGCGGTCGGCGTGCCCGTGACGTTGCGGATGTTGTCCGCGCCGGAACCGCGCGAGCATAGGCCGATGTCCTGGATGCCCTCGATGAGCGCGACCGCGTTCTTCGGCTCGATCTCACGGATCTGGAAGTTGGCGCGCGTGGTCACGTGGGTGTAACCGCCACCATAGGCTTCGGCGAGATCGGCAAGGCCCGAGAGCTGCCAGTGCTTCAGGATACCGTTCGGAATGCGCAGGCGCGCCATGTAGGAGGTCTGCGCCGGCGCGACCCAGAAGATGCCGTAGTAGCGCCAGCGGAAATTGTCCGCCGGCGTCGGATTTGCGTTGTTACGCGCCTGGTCCTTCAGCCGCTCATACCCGTCGAAGGGATGCAGCTCCCGCTTGAACTTCTCCTGGTCGGCGAGCTTCTTGCCCGCCGCAGTGAGCTTGTCCTGCGCCTTGATGGCGGCGGCATCGGGACCGGTCGGCTCCGAGGGCGCGCCGCCAGCGACAAAGGCGCGGCCGACACGTCCGACCTGGAGGCCGGACATGAAGCCTTCGAGATAGCGCTTCTGCTCGTCGGAGAAGTCGGCCGTGGGTGCTGTGTCGAGTTTCATGGGGTAACGGGACCTACTCTGCTGGCTGAACCGCGACCTGCGCCACTTCGGCTGCCGGCTTCGCGGGCTTGTACGTTGCGTAGAGGGCAAGGCCGGTGAAGACAAAGCCGCCGACGAGATTGCCGAGCGTCACGGGAATCTGATTCCAGAGCCACCAGTCGGTGACGGACACTTTCGCGCCGAGCAGCATTCCGGTCGGGATAACGAACATGTTGACGACGGCGTGCTCGAAGCCGAGCGCGAAGAACAGGAAGATCGGCAGCCAGGTCGCCGCGATCTTGCCGACTGTCGAAGTCGAGGTCATCGCCATGACGACGCCGAGGCAGACCAGCCAGTTGCAGAGAATCGCCTTGACGAAGACGGAGACCATGCCGGCGGTGCCGATCGCGGCATTGCCGATCGTCTTGGCTTCCGCCACCGCAACGATGCGTGCGGCGACGCCGGCGACCTCGACCTTGCCCATGTTGGTGAGCGAGATCGCAATCAGGGCACCGAAGGCGAGGCTGCCGAGCAGATTGGCGACGAAGACCCAAGACCAGTTGGCGATCACCGCATTCCAGGTGGCTTTGCCCTCGAGCCGGGCGAGCGGCACGATGGCGAAGCTGCCGGTGACGAGTTCGAGCCCGAGCAGAACGATCATCACGAGGCTGACGGGAAAGATGAGTGCGCCGACGATCGGCTGGCCGGTGGTCACCGCGCCGGTGAGGGCGAGGGTCGTGGCGGCACCAAGCAATGCTCCCGAGATCGCGCCTCGGATCAGGAGGTCGCGCGGCCCGAGCGCAAGCTTCTTCAAGCTGGCATCGACCATCGAGGCCACAACATCAGAGGGTTTTGAATAATCCATATCGAAGCTCCAGCACCGCGCAGGGCGGCCACAACGGGTTGAAACGACGTTGATCGCTGGGAGCACGATTTCAGGCGCACGTGGCCTGGCCGGAACCCGGGGCGATCCGATCAGCCTCGTTGCTGCGGAAATCCATCATGGACTTGGAGCCGCCGGCTTCCACGCCGGTCGGCTTACTCCTCCTATTCAAGGAGTGTGCCAACGCAGCATAATTCTGGAATTCGAGCAAAATCAGTTGGTTACATTTGGGTGCACTGCATGAAATGGATCAGCATTCATGCTGCTTCAGGCAGCAATGGCCCAAAGTTTAAGCTTCGAATCGTGGCGCCTAATGTTTGAGCAGGATCTAACGGACGCGGTGCGTAACCTCGAAGGAGGCGAGATACCCGGCCAGATCTTCGGGGTCAAAGGCCGGTCCAGCGAAGGCCCCGAACGAGCTGGCCGAGGCCTCCTTGCCGCCTCCCCCGGCGTCCACTGCGGCGTCATAGAGGTCAGGCCGAAACACCCCCATGGCCGTCTTCAGCGCCGCCTCGCTCAGCGCGGTCTGCCCCCAGCGTACCATCTGCGCATAGAGCCAGGCGGCTTGGACTGGGTCGGGGCGCCCTGCCCCCTCACGGCCGACCAGGAGATAGCGGCCGCTTTCGCGCAGGGTGCCGTCAGGCGCGATCTTCAGCCGGCCATCGAGGGTCCGCTGAATGACCTGGGCATCGACGCCGATCCGCTCCGGCTGCGCCAGGATGCGCGCGGCCTCGTTGCGGTTGTCGGGATGCTCAATGAAGGCTGCGGCCTTCTCCGCCGCGCGCACCAGCGCGGCCACCACATCCGGATTCTTCTCCGACCAGGTCTGGCGCATGGCCAGCACCTTCTCCGCGGCACGGACCAGGATGTCGGAGGAGAAATGCAGGATATGGCCGATGCCGAGATCGACCGCGACCGAATTCCAGGGCGCGCCGACGCAGAACGCATCGACATGGCCGTTGGCGAGGCTGTCGACCATGTAGGGTGGCGGCAGCACCACGAGACGCACGTCCTCGTCGGGATCGACGCCGGCCGCCGCCATCCAGAACCTGAGCTGGTAGTTATGGGTCGAGAATGGGAAGGTCATGCCAAAGGTCAGCGGCTCAGCCCCTGCCTGGCGCCGTTTCGCCACCACGCGCGAGAGCGCTTTGGCGGTCGCCATCGGATCGAAGCGGTCGCCGTCGATCTGCTCCATCAGCGCGGCATGCAGCGCGGGCGAGATAGTGATGGCATTGCCATTGATGCCAAGGTTGAAGGGGGCTGCGATCGGCACCTTGACGTGGCCAAGCCCGAGCGAGGACGCGATCGCGACGGGCGCGAGCAGATGCGCTGCATCGAACAGTCCGATATTGAGCTTGTCGCGGACGTTGGACCAGGAGACCTCGCGCACCAGCTCGACCTCGAGCCCTTCGGCCGCGGTAAACCCCTTGTCGACGGCAACGATCAGCGCTGCGGCATCGACCAGCGGGATGAACCCTATGCGGAGCGGTCCGGTCATTTCAGCATCTCCGACGCGGTGATGATCGACTGGGCGATCTCGCCGATCTTCTTCTTCTCGCGCATCGCGGTGGAGCGCATCAGCACATAGGCCTCGTCTTCGGTCAGGCCCTTCACCCGCATCAATATGCCCTTGGCACGCTCGATGACCTTGCGGTCCTCGAGCTGCGACTTGGTGCGCTCCAGCTCCTCCTGGAGTTTCGCGAAGGCGTTGAAGCGGGACACGCAGAGGTCGAGGATCGGCTTGATGCGCTCTTTCTTCAGCCCGTCGACGATGTAGGCCGATACCCCCGCCTCCACGGAGGCCTGGATCGAGGCCGAATCACTCTGGTCGACGAACATCGCGATCGGCCGGCGAACGGCGCGGCTGACCTGGAACATCTGTTCCAGGACGTCGCGACTGGGGTTTTCCAGATCGATCAGGATGATATCGGGGTCAACGGCATAGATGCGCGCCAACAGGCTCTGCATCTCCCTGATATGAACGACCTGGGTGAAGCCCGCCTCCCGCAACCCCTCCTCGAGGATCGCGGCCCGGATCGGGCTTTCGTCGACAATCACAATTTTAGGCGACTGTTCGGCGCTCATCGCTCACTCACCACCCGGCGAGGCATCCATAGCACGCCGGAGCCCCATGCAAAGGGTTGTAATTGTGGGCAATTAGGACTAGCTGCAGGCGGTCAATCAGGCAGATTTAGGTATGGATCAGACGGCTGCGCCCAAGGTCAGCTTCGTTTCGCTCGGGTGCCCCAAGGCATTGGTGGATTCCGAGCGCATCATCACGCGCCTGCGCGCCGAGGGCTACGAGCTCGCCCGCAAGCATGACGGGGCCGATATCGTCATCGTCAACACCTGCGGCTTCCTCGACAGCGCCAAGCAGGAATCGCTTTCGGCGATCGGCGAGGCCATGGCCGAGAACGGCAAGGTGATCGTGACCGGCTGCATGGGCGCCGAGCCCGAGCAGATCGAGCAGGCCTATCCCGGCGTGCTGTCGATTACGGGGCCGCAGCAATACGAATCCGTGCTCGATGCCGTGCACCGGGCGCTGCCGCCGGCGCACAATCCGCATCTCGACCTGGTGCCGCCGCAGGGCATCAAGCTGACGCCGCGCCACTACGCCTATTTGAAGATCTCCGAGGGCTGCAACAACCGCTGCACCTTCTGCATCATCCCGAAGCTGCGCGGCGACCTGGTGTCCCGCCCCGCCAATGACGTGCTGCGCGAAGCCGAGCGGCTGGTCGGCGCCGGCGTCAAGGAGCTGCTCGTCATCTCGCAGGACACATCGGCCTATGGCGTCGACGTGAAGTATGCCGAGAGCCAGTGGAAGGACCGCCAGGTCCGCGCCAGATTCCTCGACCTCGCGCGCGAGCTCGGCGAGTTCGGGGCCTGGGTGCGGCTGCAATATGTCTACCCCTACCCGCATGTCGACGAGGTCATCGCGCTGATGACCGAGGGCAAGGTGCTGCCCTATCTCGACATCCCCTTTCAGCACGCGAGCCCAGACGTCCTCAAAGCGATGAAGCGGCCGGCGGCGCAGGACAAGACGCTGGCGCGGATCAAGCGCTGGCGTGAGGAATCTCCCGATCTCGCTTTGCGTTCGACCTTCATCGTCGGCTTCCCCGGCGAGACCGATTCGGACTTCGCCTATCTGCTCGACTGGCTCGATGAAGCCGAGATCGATCGCGTCGGCTGCTTCAAATACGAGCCGGTCGCGGGTGCAACCTCCAACGCGCTGCCCGGCGCCGTGCCGGATGAGGTAAAGCAGGAGCGCTATAACGCGCTGATGGCGCGCCAGCAGAAGATTTCGGCACGACGGCTCAAGCGCAAGGTCGGCACGCGCCAGCAGGTCATCATCGACGAGGTTGGCCCGACCGTTGCGAAGGGTCGCTCCAGGTCGGACGCGCCGGAGATCGACGGCGCCGTTTATCTGTCGAGCCGCCGTCCCTTGCGCGTCGGCGAGATCGTCACCGCCAAGATCGAGCGCGCCGACGCCTACGATCTGCACGGCAGCGTCGCCGGATTTTGATCTTCACCCGAGCGCGCCCCGCGTTACGCGGCGCGCACGGCTTTCAGGAACCCGGCCACCTTGTCGCGCAGCGCAACTGCATGTCGTGACAATTCACCGGCAGCTCCGAGCATGTCATTGGCAGCAGTGCCCGTGGCATCGATCGTGCGCGTGACGGCATTGATATTTGCGGAGACGCCGCTGGTGCCTGCCGCCGCTTGGCTCACGGAGCGCGCGATCTCCTGCGTCGCATGACCTTGCTGCTCGACGGCAATGGCAATCGTCTTGCCGATATCGCTGATCTGTCCAATCGTGCCGCCAATTCCCTGGATGGCCGCAACAGTATCGTCCGTTGCACGTTGCATGGCGCTGATATGAGCGCTGATCTCTTCGGTCGCCTTGGCGGTCTGGCTGGACAGGCTCTTGACCTCGGCAGCGACGACCGCGAAACCGCGACCGGCATCACCGGCTCGCGCCGCCTCGATCGTGGCGTTCAAGGCCAGAAGATTGGTCTGGCTTGCGATCGCATTGATCATCTCGGTGACCGCTCCGATCTTGGCCGCTGCCTCCGACAGGCTCTTCACGAGATCATTGGTGCGTGCGGACGCCTCCACCGCTTCGGCAGCAATGTTCGAGGAGGTCGTGACCTGGCGGTTGATCTCGGCAACCGAGCTCGACAGCTCTTCGGTCGCACCAGCCACCGACTGAACATTGGTCGATGCCTCGGATGATGCAGCTGCGACGGTCGAAACGCGTTGCGCAGCGTTCTCGGCAGTCGAGCTGAGCGAGCCCGCCGTCACCTCTACGTCCTTGGCAGCCGACGACACGGCATTGGCAATGGAGCCGATGGTTTCCTCGAATTCGCCGGCAAGGTTGGCGATGGCGCGCTTCTTCTCTTCCCGCGCGGCAATCAGCTCCGATAAGTCCCGCCGATAGCTGATGACGACGGGCTGGCCATCGATCTCTGCGGGAACGAGCGTGACCTGCACCGGGACCATCTGCCCATCCGCGCGGCGCGTGATCCATTCGAAGCGGGCGTGGCCGTCCTTCATCGCCCGCGCAAGCGTCTCCTTGACGTACTCCGACGAGCGGCGGCCATCCGCCTGGAATTCGGGAGCCATATCGGCCGGCGAGCGCGACAACAGATCGGCCTTGCTGCGATAGCCGCCGAATCTGACCGCGGCCTCGTTACAGGCGATGATCTTGGGTCCCGCCAGCACCATGATCGCATCGACCGAACGTTCGAAAATTGCTTGCCAGATCTGGCCGTCGCGACCCTGGCTTGTCTGCCGCCCGAAGAATCTCATCCGCTCCCCCCAATTCGAAGCGGGCCAGTGAATAGCAAGAGAATATTAACCAAAAGCTTAATGGTCGCGAGCCGTTAGGGGCGAGGTCAGCCTGCGGCGAGCCAGGTCGGCACCCAACGCTCAGGCCGCGGTGCGCGGGCGAGGTCAGCCTTCGCCTCTGACAGCTCCGCCGGGACGTCGTCAATCGTCGGACGCTCGTCATAGTCGAAGCGCGGCATGACGCGGCCGTCGGCGTAGAGGCCAAAATCCATCGAATACCAAAGCCCGAGCTCCGGCTGCGCGCGGCGCATGTCGTCGCGCAATTCACGCAGCAACGGCTCGATCGCCTTCTCCTCCTTGAACGACTGCGGACCGGAACGCATGACCCGCGCCTGATATTGCGCGCCGACGATCGCGACCTCGAACCGTGTCTTGTCCCAGGGATTTTTGCCTTTCGGTAGATGCGCAGCGAGACGCCAGCCGAGTTCGGCCATCATCGGATGGTTCGCCCAATAGGTCTCGCGCTCCCTGCTCCATCTGTCGACGAAGCCACGAAAGTCGGGCAGGTCCGATGACGCCTCTTCCAGTGGCGTCACCCCGACATCGGAAAGTCGCCTCGCCAACCACTGCGCTAGCTCCACCGTCTCGCATTCCACCTCGTCGTTCGGCGCCAGATCATGCCACGCACGCTCGAACTCCTGCCTCGCGAGCTTGGCGATCAGCCGTGGCAATGACGGAGCAAGTATGTCGTATTCGCCTTCCGATCCAAGTCCCACGATGGGCGGATCGGCTCTGTCCAGGCCCTCGCCATACCAGGCGCCGACGGCCGAGCCGTCCGGCAGCCGCATGAACAGGGCGAACTTGTCGCGCAAGGGGCTGCTGTCGAAGACCGGAGCGGTATCGGCGAACTGTCCGCGCAGATCGAAGCAGCCGACGCTGCCCCAGGGACGCCCCTTCAGCCAGCCCGCAAAATCGAGCAGCAGGGGCGGCGCTTCGGTGCCGGGCGGAAAGGCTCGGCGGATGCTGTCGACGTCGATGCGATAGGAGGGTTCGGACAAGGGGGCCCGCCTGGCGGAATGGAGATGTCTTCTTGGTCGCGCAGGCCGCCGGCCTGGTTCGAACCAAACGGCGCCTGAGAGGTACAAACACGCGGGCGTGAAAATGGTTCGGCGCGGGCGCGATGGATGAAACCTGAATTTTGGGCTGATCTCAGGGCTTTTGCGGCCGTTCTCGCACTGCTGGTGCCCTCGCTCGCCGCCCCACGTCGAACGAAGGCGCAGACGCCCTCACCGTCCGAGCTGCGCGAACAGTGCTTCGCACGCGACATGATCCGCTTTTCGCGGCAAATCCTATTTGGCCAAGCGAGACTATAGCCACGTGTTCGCGCTGGGGCGTCGAGTAATCCGCAACCGCAGCGCGCGAGCAACATCGCGCCGTGCTTCGAGGTCGATCGCCGGCGCCGATTGGGGCGAAGACGACGGTGAAGAGTCGTCGCGATTCACCTGAAGCCGGCACCGCATCGACCGGCCCCCCTCGCGGAGCAGCTTGACAAACCCTGCCCTTCGGCTGTATGGCCGCGACCCATGACCTCTTCTCGGACCCACCGCCGCGCAGCTTTCCGTCGTCGCACCCGCGACGATGATGGGTTGCGCCATGTCCGACGACGCCGCTGAAGCACTGACATCAGCAGAGTTTTCGAGAAGGCCGCACCCGCAAAGTGCGGCCTTCTTGCTATTTCGCGCGTCTTTTTCCCGAAGATCGTCCCTGCCCCCAAGAGGAGTCTGATATGACCAACGCTACCCATCCGTATGATGCGCTGATGGACATCACCGCACGGCCGAAGGCCGTGTTCGTCCGCGGCGCGGGCTCCTACCTCTGGGACGACGGCCGCAAGCGCTATCTCGATTTCGTGCAGGGATGGGCGGTCAACTGCCTCGGCCATTCACCGCCGGCGGTCGCCGATGCGCTTGCGGCTCAGGCCAAGCGACTGCTGACGCCGAGCCCCGCCTTCTACAACGAGCCGAGCCTCAAGCTCGCGCAGGCGCTGGTCGAGAACAGTTGCTTCGACCGGGTGTTCTTCGCCAATTCCGGCGCGGAGGCCAATGAGGGCGCGATCAAGCTGGCCCGGAAATATGGCAGCCGGCACAAGGGCGGTGCGTTCGAGATCATCACCTTCGCGGGCGGCTTCCACGGCCGCACTCTCGCTACCATGTCGGCGTCGGGCAAGAAGGCATTTGAACCGCTGTTCGAGCCGAAAGTCTCAGGCTTCAAGAAGGCGACGCTGAACGACATCGCCTCCGTCGAAGCGCTCATCACCGCGAACACCGTGGCCGTGATGCTCGAGCCGATTCAGGGCGAAGCTGGCGTGTGGCCGGCGACCGACAAGTTCTTGCAGGAGCTGCGCGCGCTCACCAAGGCGCATGGTCTCCTGCTGATCTTCGACGAGATCCAGACCGGCATGGGCCGGACCGGAAAGCTCTTCCACTACGAGCATGCCGGGATTGCGCCCGACATCATGACGCTGGGCAAGGGCATCGGAGGCGGCGTGCCACTCGCCGCCCTGCTTGCGACCGAACAAGCCTCATGCTTCGAGCATGGCGATCAAGGCGGGACGTTCAACGGCAACCCCGTGATGTGCGCCGCCGGGCTCGCCGTATTCGAAGAGGTCGGCAAGCCGGAATTTTTGAAGGCCGTCGCCGACACGGGTCTGCTGCTCGAAAGCGAGTTGCAGAAGGTCTCGGCGCGGCACGGCCTCGGCGAGGTGCGCGGCCGCGGCCTGCTTCTGGCGCTCGACCTGAAATTGCCGATCGCATCTGCCATCGTCGCACAGGCATTTGAAGAGGGCGTCCTCCTCAACGCGCCGCAAGTCGACACGCTACGCTTCATGCCGGCCCTCAACGTGACGCGCGAGGAGATCGCCGAAATGATCGATTGCCTTGATGCGATTTTGACCAAGGCGGGCGCGGCACGGAGGGTGGCGTAGCGTAGGCATATCCACTCCGTCATGGCCGGGCTTGTCCCGGCCATCCACGCTTCAATCGCCGCCAAAACGCGCGGTCAAATAGCGCGCCTTGTCAGAGGTGATTTTCTCGACGATCGGGCCGAGCTGCGCTACCGCCTCACCGGCGTGGCTGTCGAGCAGCGAGTGGCAGGACTGAGCGGGCCAGCCCGGAACACCTTTGTCAGCGCCGAAGGCGCGCAGGACGGCGTCGGATAAAGTGGGGATGATGCTCCATGCGAGCACCGCCGAGAGCCGCACCAGATTCAGGCCCGTCCGTGTCACAACCGCCGCCCGTGCAGGATCCGACTTGATCGCAGTCCACGGCGCCGCCTGCTGGAGATAGGCGTTGGCCACACTCCAGAACGCCCGCGTCTCCGCGGCAGAGGCGCGGAACTCCAACGCTTCGTGATGCTGCCGCAGCGAAGCGATGCGCCGGTCAAGGTCGGCTGCCAGTGCGAGCTCAAGCCCGGAAGGCTTGCCGCCGTCCGGAATGCGGCCGTCGAAGGCAACATGCGCAAAGCTAATGATCCGATTGGCAAGATTTCCAAAGACGTCTGCGAGGTCTTTGTTCACATCAGTGATGAACCGCCTGACAGTGAAGTCCGTATCCGCGCTTTCCGGTGCGTTGGCGACCAGCCACCAGCGCCAGTAGTCGGCCGGCAGCGCCTCCAGGGCAGCGTCGGTGAAGACACCACGTTGTGCGCTGGTGGAGAACTTACCGCCCTCATGGGTGAGCCAATGAAAGCCCTTGATGACGTCGACCGTCTTCCAGGGTTCGTTCGATCCGATCAGCGTCGCGGGAAAGCTGACGGCGTGAAACGGCACATTGTCCTTGCCGAGAAACTGGATGTACCTGACATCGTCGGCCTGCCACCACCAGCGCTGCCAATCGCGGCATGGGCCGGCAGCGGCCCATTCCTGCGTCGCGGCAATGTAGCCGATCGGCGCGTCGAACCAGACATAAAATACCTTGTTCTCGAAACCGGCACGCGGCACTGGAATTCCCCAGGAGAGATCGCGCGTGATGCAGCGATCCCTCAGCGCCGCGGTCAACCAGCTCCTCGCCGTCGACACCACGAAGGGCGGCCAGCCCGCGCGACTGTCGATCCAGGCGCGCAATTTTCCGACGAGGAGGGACTGGCGCAAAAACAGATGCCCGGTTGCACGGATCTCGAGACCCGAGTCTCCCGAGAGCGCCGAACGCGGCGCGATCAGTTCGTCCGGGTCCAGCAGTGCACCGCAGGCATCGCACTGATCACCCCTCGCCTCACCGTGGCCGCAATGGGGACAGGTGCCGAGCACATAGCGGTCCGGCAGAAAACGCTGGTCGACCGGAGACCAGACCTGCTGTAATTCGCGCTCCTCAATCAATCCTGCCGCGTCGAGCTTGCGATAGAAGTGTTGCGTCAACGCGGCGTTCTGCGGCGATGACGTGCGGCCGAAATGGTCGAAAGAGAGATCGAAGCGGCGATAGATATCGGCCTGTATCGCGTGCTGCCGCGCACAGAAGTCGCCGATCTCCTGTCCCGCTCTGAGCGCGCCAAGTTCGGCCGGCGTGCCGTGCTCGTCCGTGGCGCAGACGAACAGCACATCGTCGCCGATCTGTCGCCTGAAGCGTGCGTGCACATCGGCGGGAAGCAGTGAGCCGACGAGATTTCCGAGATGTTTGACGCCGTTCACATAGGGCAGCGCACTGCTGATGAGAATTTTGGTCATGGGAAGCGCTCTTTTTTGCGTTGGAGTAGCGCTGAATCCGAAAGCAATAAAAAAAGCCCTCCCGCGGGACCGGAAGGGCTTGGATTCAGCTCACGCTCGGCACGCAATATGCGCGCACTATCCCATCCGGCAAACCTCCTCGCGGTCGGGCCGGGGCATTCGATTCAGGAATCGTGCGTTCCCAAAGATCACTGGCAATATCCTCTACCCCGCAAGGTAGCATCGTTTCGTGGACGCAATCAAGCCGGCTTACGGCTTCAATATCGACGCGCCCGTGGTGGCACGGCTTTCGAGATCGATATGCGCCTTCGCCGCGTCCTTCAATGCATAGGCGTGGTTGATCGGGACGTGCAGCTTGCCGCTGATCACGGCGGCGAACAGCGTATCGGCGCCTTCCAGCAATTCCGAGCGCTTGCCGATATAGTCGTTTAGCTTGGGCCGGGTCGCAAACAGCGAGCCGTGAGTGTTGAGCTCGGCGATCGCGAATGGCGGCACGGGTCCGGAGGCATTGCCAAATGAGACGAACATGCCGCGCGGCTTCAGGCAGGACAGCGAGCCGGGGAAAGTCGCCTTGCCGACGCCGTCATAGACGACGTCACAGCCTTCGTTGCGGCTGATTTGTTTGACGCGCGCGACGAAATCCTCCTCGTTGTAGAGGATGACGTGGTCGCAACCGTTGGCCTCTGCAAGCTCCGCCTTCTGGCGCGAGCCGACGGTGCCGATGACATGGGCCCCGAGCGCCCTCGCCCATTGGCAGGCGAGCAGGCCGATGCCGCCGGCGGCGGCATGGATCAGCACGCGATGATGTGGCTCGACCCTGAAGGTCTTGTGCAGGAGATACCAGACGGTGAGCCCCTTCAGCATCAGCACGGCGCCCTGCTCGTAGGTGATGTGGTCGGGCAGCTTGACGAGCCGCTCCCAGGGGATGTTGCGCTCGCCGGTGTAGGCACCGAGATTGTGGTAGTAGGCGACGCGGTCACCGGGGTGGAAATTCGTCACGCCGGGACCGACGGAGACCACCTCGCCCGCCGCCTCGTTGCCGGCGATGAAGGGAAGTCCCGGAGCCTTGTAGAGGCCGGTGCGGAAATAGACGTCGATGAAGTTCAACCCGACCGCGTGCTGGCGAATGCGCACCTCGCCCGGTCCCGGCGCCGGCACCTCGACGCTCTCATAGACCAGGACTTCGGGGCCTCCGACCTGGTGCACGCGGACGGCTTTGGTCATCACCTGACCTCCTCGTTCTTGTTGAGCGCAAGCGAAAGCCATCACGCCTGCGTTGTCAACTCGACGCAAGAAGCGGACCGGACAAACCGGCCTATTTGCCGGCCTTCCTGCGATTGCGCTTGGCCAACACGTTGAAGAATTCGACCGCCGCCGAGAACGCAATTGCGAAGTAGATGTAGCCGCGCGGAATGTGAAACTTGAATCCGTCGGCCACCAGCGCGACGCCGATCAGCACCAGAAATGCCAGCGCCAGCATCTTGGTGGTGGGATGCTCCGCAACAAATCGCGCCACCGGTCCCGAGGAAATGTACATCACGAGGCAGGCGATCACGACAGCCGCGATCATGATCTCCAGATCCTGCGCCATGCCGATTGCGGTGATGATGGAATCCAGCGAGAACACGATGTCGATGACGACGATCTGGGCGATCACCCAGAAGAAGGCCCGGCGGCCGGAATTGTCCTCGCCGTCCTCGTCATCCGCATCGACCTCGGCATGGATCTCGTGGGTCGCTTTCGCGATCAGGAACATGCCGCCGCCGATCAGGATGAGATCGCGCCAGGAGAAATCATACCCCCTGAGCGAGAACACCGGCTGGGTCAGGCCGATCAACCAGACGAGGACGCTGAGCAGGATGATGCGGAACACCAGGGCCAGCGCGAGCCCAATCTGACGGGCGCGATGCGCCTGTTTCTCGGGAATACGCGACACCATCACCGACAGGAAGATGACGTTGTCGATGCCGAGCACGATCTCGAGCGAGGTCAAGGTGAGAAGCGCGGCCCAGGCCTCCGGGCTGGTGATGAGATGCATCATGCGAAGGATCTAGCCATCCTGATCACGGCGTCGCTGCCGACAATCCAGAGCGCGATCGCGCACAGCGCGACCTTCACCGCAGTGGCGACCTGGAAATCCATCTCCAGCGCATAGAGGCCGAGCACGGCCCAGATCACGATCAACGTCATCGTGAGCCAGCGCAGCCGCACCACGCGGACCGGATGCAGCACGTGGAAGGGAACGAAGGTGAGGACGACCAGCGCCGCAACCAGCAGCGTCGACCACAATGGCGGCCAGTGCAACAGGAACAGATAGAACGCCGCAGCGTTCCACAGCGCCGGAAAGCCGCGGAAATGGTTGTCCTCTGCCTTCATGCGCAGGTCGGCGAAATAGAGCGCGCTGGTGACGATGATGGCGACCCCGAGCAGTGGCGCCGCGACGGGCAGGAGCAGGCCGCTCGCCACGATCGCATAGGCCGGCACGAACACATAGGTGACGAAATCGACCACGAGGTCGAGCACATCGCCCGACCAGTTCGGCTGCACGTTCTTGACGTTCAGCCTGCGCGCAATCGGCCCGTCGATCGCGTCGATGATCAGGGCGACGCCGAGCCACTGAAACATCGCCGCCCAATGCTCGCGCACGGCTTCCAGCATCGCCAGCAGCGCGACCGCGCCGCCGAACGCCGTGAAGATATGCACGGAGAAGGCCGCGGCACGGGCGGCCGGCGTGGGGTTGAGAGAATCCTGCGGGGTATCCATGGCTGGCGCAGTGCTATCAGAATGAGAACGATTTGCACATAAGGCGCGGCAATGTCCGGCCGTGCAATTCGCGACAAATTCGCGCGAAACAGCGGCTTGAAATTACCGCCGGGCATGTCAAATGTCCGGTCATGACAGATCTAGCAGCACCTTTTGACGCGGCCGTGATCGGCGGTGGACCGGCGGGCATCGCCGCGGCCATCGCGCTGGCGGAGACCGGCGCACGCACGGCGCTGGTGGCGCGGCGCGCGCCCTATTCCGACAACCGCACCACCGCGCTGCTCGGCGGCTCCGTTGAATTCCTGGACGGGCTCGGGATCTGGTCGCGCTGTAGCGACAAGTCCGCACCGCTCGAGGCGATGCGGCTTGTCGACGACACTGGCCGACTGATCCGCGCGCCCGAGGTGCGGTTCTCCTGCCATGAGATCGGTCTCGACGCGTTCGGCTACAACATCGACAACCGCTCGCTGATGCAGGCGCTGGAGGCGCGCGCCACCGAGCTTGCCAATCTCGTTCGCTTCGATGACGAGGCTGACAGCGTCCTCGCCGAGGCCGAGGCTGTCGCGATCCGCACCGCCGCGGGGCGGTATCTCACGGCGCACCTCGTGGTCGGCGCCGACGGCCGGCATTCACTGTGCCGCGAGGCCGCCGGCATCGACGTCACGCGGCGCGATCTGAAGCAGACGGCGCTGACCTTCAACGTCAGCCATTCCCGGCCGCATCGCAACGTCTCGACCGAGTTCCACACGCCGCATGGACCTTGCGTGTTCGTGCCGCTGCCGGGCGATCGAAGCAGCATCGTCTGGGTGACCTCGCCTGCGGAAGCCGAGCGGCTCAGGGCCCTGAGCGACGAGGAACTCTCGACGGCGATCGAGAAGCAATCGCATTCCATCCTGGGCCGGATGACCGTGGAACCGGGCCGCAACTTGTTTTCGCTAGCGATTGAGCGGCCGAAGGCTTTCGCCCGCGACCGCATCGCGCTCGTCGGCGAAGCGGCCCATGTGGTTCCCCCGATTGGCGCGCAGGGCCTCAATCTCGGCCTGCGGGATGCCGCCGATATGGCGAGGCTCGCCGGAGAGGCGATCGCGGCAGGCTGCGATCCCGGTGCTGACGAGGTGCTCAAGCGCTACGACTGGGCCCGTCGTCCCGACATTCTGAGCCGCACCTTCATGATCGATATGGCGAACCGTTCGCTGCTGAACGATTTCCTGCCGCTGCAGCCGGTCCGCGCCGTCGGCATGCACCTGCTCGGCGCCATCGGCCCGCTGCGGCGTCTCGCGATGCGTGAAGGATTGGCGCCAACGTGGCGACGGTAATTTGGCGGCTCACGGAAAAGCCAGCCGGCCGGTCTGGATGAACCACATCACGCTGGTCAACGTGACCACCGACGCAAACGTCCCGAGCAGCACCGCAACCGAGGCAGGCTCGATCCAGGCGTCATTCTGACGCGCGATGACGAACACGTTCAGCGCCGGCGGCAGCGAGGCCATCAGCACGGCGGTCGCGGCCCAGGGTTGCGCGAACGGCCCGAACGCCAGCATCAGCGCGAACGAAGTGAGCGGATGGATCAGCAACTTGACCGCGATCACACCTGGCACCTCCCATGGGACTCGATCGAAAGGCCGCAGCGCCACGGTGACGCCGAGTACGAACAGTGCCGTAGGAGCTGCGGCATTTTGCAGGAAGGTGATGGTGCGATCGAGCGCGACCGGAAGCTCGATATGGAGCGCCGCAACAGCCGCGCCAAAGCAGGCCGACATAATCAAAGGGTTGAGCAGGATCTGCTTCAGCACGACGCCAAAGGCGTGCAGGATCGAGGGATGATCGCGGTCGGAGAGCTCGATCAGGAGCGGCACGATCGTGAAGAGGAAGATGCTGTCGCAGCAGAAGATCAGCGCGGTCGGCGCCGCAGCCTTCGGTCCGAGCACCGCAAGCGCGAGCCCCGGGCCCATATAGCCGATATTGCCATAGCCGCCGGAGAGCCCCGCAAGCGTTGCCTCGCGCAGCGACAGCCGGCCAAGGACCCTTCCGACAATGAGCGCAATGCTGAACGCCGCAACCGTCGACAGCGTGGTCGCAACGAGGAACGGCGGGTTGTTCAGCTCGGAGAACGGCGTCTTCGACATGATCGCAAAGAGCAGCGCCGGCAACGACACGTAGAGTAGGAAAAAGTTCATCCAGGCGAGGCCTGACTCGGGCAGGGACTTGGCCTTACCGCAGGCGAAACCGACGAAGATCAGGCCGAAATAAGGTAGGGCCAGATTGAGGATATCGACCATTTATGAAGTGATTTCTAAGGTAATCGGGGCTATCCGCCCCGCCTCCGCGGGTTAATTCCAAGCAAGGGCACTAGCATCGGCCACAATCCTGGTCTATCGACGAAGCATGATTAAAGCGCGGACCGCCAAATTCCAGATCGGACAGGTCGTGCGCCACCGGATCTTCTCGTTCCGGGGCGTGATCTTCGACATCGATCCGGAATTCAACAACACCGAGGAATGGTGGCTGTCGATCCCTGAGGAGGTCCGGCCCCACAAGGATCAGCCGTTCTACCACCTGCTGGCGGAAAACGCGGAGTCGGAATACGTCGCCTACGTGTCCGAGCAGAACCTGTTGCCCGATGATTCCGGCGAGCCGATCCGGCATTCGCAGGTCGCCGAGATCTTCGTGAAGGACAAGTCGGGAGGCTATCGCCCGCGCAATCCGTCGCTCAATTGATCCGTTTCGAATTCGGCCAATCAAGCCAATAAAAAAAGGCGCTCAATCGAGCGCCTTTTTCGTGTTCCGCGTTGGCCCGATCACTTCTGGGCCGAAGGTGCGGGCGTCGCCTGACCGCTCTGCTCGAGCTTCTTGCGCTGCTCGTCGGCCTTCTTCTGAAGCTCTTCCTGGAGCTTCTTCTGGTTCTCTTCGAACACCTTCGGATCGGTCGGCGGACCGTCATAGGCCTTGGCGAACTCACCTGCCAGCGGCAGCGGCAGCGTCAGCGGCGCGCCATTGGCGTTGATCGCCTGAACCACCAGGTTCTGGCCCTTCTTCAGGTTGTTGATGAGTTCGGCGGTCGCCTCATAGTCCGACATGCAGCCGTTCGCGAAGCAGATCACATAGGGGCTCTGCAGCGGCGGATTGTTGTCGACGATGATGCGCGTGCCGTGAACGAGCTGCATGCCGAGCGGCAGCGTGACGCGAAGAATCTTCTTCGGCTCGCCTTCCGGCTCGATGATCACGGCGGCGATCACCGGCTGGCCGGACTCGATGCGGCCGTCCTTTCCGGTGAAGCAGACCTGCTTGGCATTGGCGTCCTGGCCCTTCAGGCAGAACTTGGTCCAGGGCGCGTAGATCAGCTGGACCTGCTGCTGTTGCTGATCGGCGGGCGGTGCGCCGGCTGGCGGAGCGCCGGCGGCGGGTGCCTGACCCTGAGCCTGCGGCGCCGGTGCGGCGGGCGCGGGCGCCTTGGGAGCTGCCTTCGGCGCGGCTTTCGGAGCTGCCTTCGGCGCCGCCGGAGCAGGCGTTGCGGTCTGAGCCTGGACGGCGAACGGAACAACCAGTGCCGAGGCCGTCAAAAGGGCGAGAAGGCGCCCGCGCGGCCGGACCGACGCGGCCAAAATACGGAAATTCATTGCGGAAAACCCTTTCTGAACGGGAAGTGCCCGAACCGCTCCTAAGCACCGATACTGAGCCGCCTTGGCGCGGCTGTCTCCCCATCAATAGAGGCGGAAACGTGACAAGTTCGACGCTCCTGCGCGATTGCCCGCCTTCTTAACGTGGCGGACGAAAAGATCAATGCCGACAAGCATGTTTGAAGTGGGCAGAGAGGCTTAAGACGAAGGCATATGCTAGGGTTTGGGCGTGACCGGTCTCCGAATCAATCCGCGCGCCGTTGTTCATGTCTAAGTGCCTGCGCTTAGCCGCCGCGGCCTGCGTAGCGCTTGCTCTCGCGGGCTTGAGGTCCGTCCCGGCCAAAGCGGACGAAAGCTACGCCATTGCTATGCATGGCAAGCCTGCGCTGTCGCCCGATTTCACCCACATGCCCTACGCCAACCCCGATGCGCCCAAGGGCGGCCGGCTGATTTGGTCGGTGCTCGGCACCTTCGACAGCCTCAATCCGTTCATTGTCAGGGGCATCGCGGTCCAGCAAGTCCGCAGCTACGTCATCGAAAGCCTGCTGGCACGCGGCAATGACGAGGCTTTCACGCTGTATGGCCTGCTCGCGAAGACGGTCGAAACCGACAACGACCGGACTTACGTGACATTCCACCTCGATCCGCGCGCGCGGTTCTCCGACGGAACACCGGTCCTCGCCGAGGACGTGCTGTTCTCCTGGCAACTCCTGCGTGACCATGGCCGGCCCAACCACCGGCAATACTACGCCAAGGTCGCCAAGGCGGAGACGCCGGATCCCCTCACCGTTCGCTTCGATCTCACTGGCGCCAACGACAGGGAACTGCCGCTGATCCTCGGTCTGATGCCGATCTTGCCCAGGCACGCGGTGGATGTCGCAACCTTCGAGGAGACGACGATGATCGGCCCGACCGGCTCGGGCCCCTATCGCGTCAGCGCGGTCAAGCCCGGCACCAGCGTGACGCTGACCCGAAATCCCGACTATTGGGGCCGCGACCTGCCGGTCAATCGCGGCCTCTACAATTTCGACGAGATCAGGCTCGATTATTATCGCGAGGCCAACGGCCAGTTCGAAGCCTTCAAGCGCGGCCTCTATGACTTTCGCGTCGAGACCGAGCCGCTGCGCTGGCACGACGCATACGACTTCCCGGCCGTCAAGACCGGCGCAGTGATCCGCGACACCATCAAGCCGGGTTTGCCGCAGCCCTCGGAATTTCTGGTGTTCAACACCCGCCGCCCGATGTTTGCCGACATTCGCGTTCGGCAGGCATTGACGCTGCTGTTCGACTTCGAGCTGGTCAACCGCAGCTACTTCTTCGGGCTCTATTCGCGCGTAGCCGGCTACTTCGCGGGCTCGGACCTCTCCGCCTATGGCCGCCCGGCCGACGCGCGCGAGCAGGAACTTCTGAAGCCGTACGCGGCGCAGATCCGGCCGGACGTCATGGACGGCAGCTACCGCCTGCCCGTGACAGACGGCTCGGGGCGTGACCGCGCCACGCTGCGCGCGGCACTGAAGCTCTTGTCGGAGGCGGGCTACGATCTCGACGGCACGGTGCTGCGCAACCGCGCGACGAAAGCGCCCTTCACCTTCGAGATACTGGTAAGCACGCGCGACCAGGAGCGCATTGCGCTCGCCTTCGCACGTGACCTCAAGCGAGCCGGCATCGAGCCGACCGTGCGCTCGGTCGATCCGGTGCAGTTCGACCAGCGCCGGCTCGGATACGAGTTCGACATGATCCAGAACCGCTGGGACCAATCACTCTCGCCGGGCAACGAGCAATCGTTCTACTGGGGCAGCGCCGCCGCCGACAATCCCGGCACCCGCAACTACATGGGCGCAAAGGACCCGGCTGTCGACGCAATGATCGCAGCCCTGCTGGAGGCCCGTGATCATACGGAATTCGTCTCCGCCGTCCGGGCGCTCGACCGTGCCTTGATCGCCGGCTTCTACACGATCCCCCTGTTTAACGTATCGGAGCAATGGATCGCGCGTTGGAATCGGATAGAACGGCCATCGGCTATCGCGTTATCCGGTTATCTGCCGGAGACCTGGTGGCAGAAGGTGGACGCCCCGAGCAAGTAAAAAGGCAACCAGCAAGCGACGTGATGCCGTGAACCAGCCAGCCGTATCGCCGACGCTCGACACGCTGTTCCAGCGGACGCTGACCCGCCAGCCACATGCGCCTGCGCTGTACGATCCCATCAACAAGATTCGCATCACCGGGCATCTGCCGAGACGCTTGACCTATGCCGAAGCCGATCGGGCGATCGAGGCGCTGTCGGCCCATTTCGTCGAGTCCGGCCTGCCGGCCAACTCCGTCATCGCCGTGCAACTGCCGAGCACCGTCGAGTTCGTGCTCACGGTGCTCGCGGCGCAGCGCGCCGGCCTCGTCGTCGCCGTGCTACCGCTACTCTGGCGGCACGCGGAGCTGACCGCGGCGCTCAACCGCACCGCCGCACGTGCGATCGTCACCATGAGCAAGGTCGACGGTGTCATCTACGCCGATCTCGCGATGCATGCCGCGGCAGAAGCCTTCTCTATCCGTCACGTCTGCGGCTTCGGCACCGATCTGCCCGAAGGCATGGCCTCGCTCGACGACGTTCTTTCGCGCGCGCCCGGCACGACTCGTAGCGTCATCCAGGACGGCCGCAAGGCAGCGATGATTTCCTTCGACGTCACGGCGGAAGGCTTTCGTCCGGTACCGCGGCCGCATTTCAGCATCATCGCGGGCGGGCTCGCGATGTCGCTCGAAGCCGACATTCCGCAGGGTGCGACCATCATGTCGGCGTTCACGCCGATGTCGTTTGCCGGCCTCGCCTCCTCGCTTGCGATCTGGCTCCTGTCTGGCGGAACGCTGGCGCTGCATCATCCCTTCGACAGCGAGGTGCTGGAGCAGCAAGTCAACGAGCAAGGTTGCGATGTGCTGATCGTGCCCGCCCCGCTGGCCTCGCGGCTTGGGGAAGCCGATCTCGCGGCGCGGATGCCGGGCTTGCGAAACGTCATCGGCCTGTGGCGCGCGCCGGAACAGGTCGCGGCGAGCGACGCCTGGATCGCGCCGCATGCGCCACTGACGGACGTCTACTTGTTCGGCGAGGCCGGCCTGTTCGGAGTGCGGCGCGGCGAGGACGGCATGCCCGTGCCGGTGATGCCAGGGCCGCATGGCGCCCCGCGCGAGCAGTCGGGCTCCTCTGTTGCGGGCGAAATCCTGCTGACACCGAAAGGCACGCTCGGCCTGCGTGGGCCGATGGTGCCGATTGCGGCCTACGCCCCGCCGCAACCGCTCGGCGACATCCTGTCGGCGCAGCCGCCGCGCGACTATGTCGACACCGGCTACGCCGCGCGGCTCGATCGCCCAAGCGGTGCGATCTGCATCACGGCGCCCCCCTCCGGCATCATGGCCGTCGGCGGCTATCGCTTTCTGTCCAACGATTTGCAGGAGTGGGCGCGCCGGCTTGGTCAGGGCGCCCTGCTCACGGCGCTGCCAGACCGGCTCTCGGGGCACCGTCTGGCCGGCCGCGCCCAGGACAACGCAAGGGCCCGCGAAGCGCTCGGCGAACTCGGGCTTAACCCCCTGATGGTCGAGGCTTTTCGCGACCGCACCGGGCCCGGTTGAAGCGCTTTTCATCGCTTCCGTTGACCGGGCATTAAGGCGGCCGGACTAGATTGCGCGGCATTCGTGTACGTAATCAGAGCTTGAGATGTCCCAGGCGGGCCCAATCCTCTTTGTGTCCAATGGTCAGCGGCCGGCCTTCATTTCGGCGCTCGATGGGGCCCGGCTTTTCCCCGTCATCGACAGCGATTGGGCGAGCGCGGCACGCGCCGTCGAAGAGGTCCAGCCAGCCGCTGTCGTCGGGGCGCTTGCCGGTGGGCATGAGCCGCATCTTGCCGCGGTCGCAAAAGTGATCGCTCAGCAGACGCTTTACCTGCCGCTGATCATCGTCGATCCCCAGACAGCCCTGCCCCATAACGCGCTGCCGTTCACGCTGAGCGGCAACAATTCCGACCACCTCATCGCGCGGCTGCGCGCCGCCATGCGCGTCCGCACGCTGCACGCGACCGTGCTGCGCCGCCTGCCGGAGGCAAAGGTCTCGCTGCCCGACTCCGACCCCGCGCGCGACGCTACGGTGCTGCTGATCGGCCGCGGCTCCGCCTATCCGGCGCTGTCGGTCGCACTCGGCGAGCGCGTGGGCGTAATCGGGGCTCTCAGCATCGAAGCCGCTGCAAAGCATCTCAACACCCGCGACATCGACGGCGTCGTGCTTGCCGAAGGCTTCACCGCGCGCGTTGCGGACGCCTTCCTCACTGTGCTTGCGGAAGACACCCGCTTTCGCAACATGCCCGTGATCGTCACCGCGCATCAGCTCACCCAGGCTTACGACCTGCCCAACCTCGAGCTCATCTCCGGCGAGCCGGCACAGATCGCCGCCAACGCGCTGCCGCTGATCCGTCAGCACGCGATGGAGGCGCAGTTCAGCCGCACGCTGCGCTCGATCGACGCCGGCGGCTGGCTCGATCCGCGCAGCGGCCTGCTCACGCCGGAAGCCTTTGCCCGCGATTTCTCCAAGGCAGTCGAGCAGACGCTCGCCCGCGGCGGCGGCCTGTCGGTGGCGCGCTTTGCTTTCGATGCCCATAATCCACGCGCGCAGTTAGACGCCGCGCGGATCCTGAGCCGGCTGATGCGGCAGATGGATTTCGGTGCCGCTCAGAAGGACGGCTCCGTCATCGTGGTGTTCGCTGAGACCGACTTCCGGACCGCTCACATGATCGCCCGCCGCCTCTCCGCCGTGATGCGCCACACCTCCAACGGCAAACGCGAGCCGCGCAGCGAGCCCGTCGTCAGCGTGGATTCGCTGGCGCCGTCGGATACGGCAAGATCGCTGCTCGCTCGTCTCTCTGCTGAGGCGCCGCGCGCGGCGTCGTAGCTATTCTCTCGATGCCGTAGGGTGGGCAAAGGCGCATAGCGCCGTGCCCACCATCTCTCCACGAAGGTGACAGAAGAGGTGGGCACGCTTCGCTTTGCCCACCCTACGGCTACAGCACCTCCCTTCGCGTCGCCTACGCCGCCTTCTTGCTCGTGGCGAGCTGCGCGAGCTGGCGCAGGATCTCGGTCGTACCGGCAAGCCGCTCCTCCGGCGTCTCCCAATCCTGGAAGAACACCACCTTCATGTCGGGCCGCACCTTCGCGGCCTCGCCGTGGCTGCGAATGAACGACACCAGCCGGTCCGGATGCGCAAAGGAGTTGTCGCGGAAGACGATGACCGCGCCCTTCGGACCGGCATCGACCTTCTCGACATTCGCGCGCCGGCAATAGGCCTTGATCGCCGCGACCTTGAAGAGATAGCGCACCTCGTCGGGCAAGACGCCAAAACGGTCGCGCATCTCGGCGGCAAAGTTCTCGATCTCCTCCTCGGTGTCGAGATCGGCGAGCCGCCGGTAGAGCGACAGCCGCACCGACAGGTCGCCGACGTAATCTTCGGGAATGAGCACGGGCATGCCGATCGTGATCGACGGCGACCAGCGGTCGGCCGCAGGCTCGGAAACGCCGGCCTTGAGGTTGACGATCGCCTCTTCCAGCATCGATTGGTAGAGCTCGAAACCGACCTCCTTGATATGGCCGGACTGCTCCTCGCCGAGCAGATTACCAGCGCCGCGGATGTCGAGGTCGTGCGAGGCGAGCTGGAAGCCGGCGCCGAGCGTCTCCAGTGATTGCAGCACGGTGAGCCGCCGCTCGGCCTGCGCGGTGATCTTCTGCTGCGCCGGCAGCGTGAACAGCGCATAGGCGCGCAGCTTCGACCGGCCGACGCGGCCGCGGAGCTGGTAGAGCTGGGCAAGGCCGAACATGTCGGCGCGATGCACGATCAGCGTGTTGGCATTGGGGATGTCGAGGCCGGACTCGACGATCGTGGTCGAGAGCAGGATGTCGAACTTGCCGTCGTAGAACGCCGTCATGATGTCCTCGATCACCGCGGGCGGCATCTGCCCGTGCGCGACCGCGACCTTCATCTCCGGCACGTTCTTGTCGAGGAAGTCCTTGACCTCGGCCAAGTCATCGATCCGCGGCACCACGTAGAACGCCTGTCCGCCGCGATAGCGCTCGCGCAGCAGTGCCTCGCGGATCATCAGGGGATCATGCGGGGCGACGAAGGTGCGAACCGCGAGGCGGTCGACCGGCGGCGAGGCGATGATCGAGAGCTCGCGCACGCCGGTCAGCGCGAGTTGGAGCGTGCGCGGGATCGGCGTCGCCGACAGCGTCAGCACGTGCACCTCGGAGCGGAGTGCTTTCAACCGCTCCTTGTGGCTGACGCCAAAGTGCTGCTCCTCGTCGACGATGAGCAGGCCAAGGTCGCGGAACTTGATCGCCTTGCCGAGCAGCGCGTGGGTACCGACAACGATGTCGACCGATCCGTCGGTGATGCCCTTCTTGACCTGGTTGAGCTGCTTGGTCGGGATCAGGCGCGAGGCCTGCGCGACCTGCACCGGGAAGCCGCGGAAACGTTCGGTGAAGGTCTTGTGGTGCTGGCGGGCAAGCAGCGTGGTCGGCACGACAACCGCGACCTGCTTGCCTTCGAGCGCGACCGCAAAGGCCGCGCGCAAGGCGACCTCCGTCTTGCCGAAGCCGACGTCACCGCAGATAAGGCGGTCCATCGGACGGCCCTTTTCGAGGTCCTTCAGGGTGGACTCGATCGCGCCCAACTGGTCCTCGGTCTCATCATAGGGGAAGCGCGCGCAGAACTCGTCATAGAGGCCTGGCTGCACCGGTAGCTTTGGCGCTTCGTGGAGTTGGCGCTCCGCGGCGATCTTGATCAATTCGCCCGCAATCTCGCGGATGCGGTTCTTCAGCTTGGCCTTGCGGGTCTGCCAGCCGCTTCCGCCGAGGCGATCGAGCTCGACCGTCGTCTGGTCGGAGCCGTAGCGCGAGAGCAGCTCGATGTTCTCGACCGGCAGGAACAGTTTTGTCTCGGCGGCATAATGCAGTTCGAGACAGTCATGCGGCGCGCCACCGACCTCCAGCGTCTGCAAGCCGATGAAACGGCCGATGCCGTGATCGACGTGGACGACAATGTCGCCGGCGCTAAGGCTCGTCACCTCAGAGATGAAATTGTCGAGCTTGCGGCTCGCCTTGCGCGGCCGCACCAGGCGGTCGCCCAGGATGTCCTGCTCGCTGATGATGGCGATCTCGTCGGTCTCGAACCCGCTTTCCAGGCCCAGCACGGCGAGCATGGTCTCGTTGCGCGGCGTCGCCTGCACGGTTCGCCAGTTATTGACGCTGGTCGTATGCGTCAGCTTGTGGTCGCGCAGCATCGAGGTCATGCGGTCGCGCGAGCCTTCGGTCCAGAGCGCAACGACGACTTTTTTGCGTTGGGCCTGCATGGCCATCACATGCGCGACCACCGCTTCGAAGACGTTGACGGTGGAATCGTTGCGCTCCGGCGCAAAGTCGCGGCCCTTGCGCGCGCCGGCATCGATGACGCTGGTGCCGTCCGCGGGCACCGAGAACTGCGTCAGCCGCACCAGCGGGATCGCGCCTTCGCGCTTTCCCCACTCCTCTTCGGTCAGATACAGCCTGTCAGGCGGCAGCGGCTTGTAGACGGCGCCACCGGTCGGATGCTCCAGCGCATCGCGGCGCGCCTCGTAGTAGTCGAGAATCTGCTTGAAGCGTTCGCGGATCGCGTCCTCGGCCTGCGGCTCGATCGCGACGGCAGCGCCTTGCAGATAGTCGAACAGGGTGTCCATCCGCTCCTGGAACAGCGGCAGCCAATGCTCCATGCCGGGATGGCGGCGGCCTTCGCTGACGGCCTCGTAGAGCGCATCGTCACGCTCGGGCGCACCAAACTCGGCGACGTAGCCCATGCGGAAGCGGCGGATGGTTTCGGTGACGAGCTGGAATTCCGAGATCGGCACCAGGTCGAGCGAGCGCATGTCGAGCAGCGTGCGCTGCGTCTCGGCGTCGAAGGAGCGGATCGACTCCAGGCTGTCGCCGAAGAAGTCGAAGCGGACGGGCTGGTCGAGGCCGGCCGGGAACAGGTCGAGGATGCCGCCGCGCACGGCATATTCGCCGGGCTCGCGCACGGTCGAGGAGCGGCTATAGCCGTTGTGCTCCAGCCAGGCGACGATGGTGTCCATCGGCACGACATTGCCAGGCGCAAGCGACAGCGCCTGCGCCGCCACCAGATCGCGTGAGGGCACGCGCTGCACGACGGCGTTGACGGTGGTCAGCACGATCAGCGGCTTGTCGCTGCCGGTGAGCGAGGCGAGCCGCGCGAGCGTCGTCAGGCGCTGGGCCAGGATGCCGCCATGCGGCGAGACGCGGTCATAGGGTTGGCAGTCCCAGGCCGGGAACTGGAGCACCGGCAGGTCGGGCGCGAAGAATTGCAGCGCGCGTTCGAGCTGCTGCATGCGCGGCCCGTCACGGCAGATCACTGCCAGGCTGACCGCTGACTTCTTGGGCCGAGCCGCGATGGCGCGGGCGAGATCGGAGACGACGAGCCCCTCGGCACCCTCGGCGACGTTGGCAAGCGTCAGCACACGGCCGGGCGCGAGCAATTCGGCCGGCGATTTCAACCCCTGTTTCATGAATTGCCATCCGCGACCGGGAACGCCTTGATGCGCGCAAACAGCGCGCCGGTGACATCGGCCGGCAGCACCTTGTCGCCGGTGATGGCAGCATAGAGATCGGGATCGTTGACCTCGAGCAGGCGCTCGAGTTCGGTCAGCTCCCTATCGGAGAGATTGCCGATCTCGGCGTCCGCAAAGCGACCGAGGATGAGGTCCATCTCGCGCGTGCCGCGGTGCCAGCAGCGGAACAGAAGCCGCTTGCGGCGCTCGTCCAGGCCGCCGCTCGATCGTGTCGTTCCCGTCATTTCTAGTGAATCCAGTCAAACGCCAAAAGCCCGGACGTGCCGGGCGGGGGTGATATAGCGGCTGAGGCGACCGCTGTCAGCCCTTTGTTGCAGCGGCTCACGGTACTCAAATCATCATGGCCCGGGCCGCTCGCCCGATGAAAAAAGCCGTGGATGCCCGGCATAAAGCCGGGCATGACGGGCAGGAACGATCCTAGATTCATCTCATGCGCCCCAGCCTGCTCAATCCGCTGTTTGCTCTCGTGACCAGCCTGCCCGGCGTCGGACCGAAGCAGGACAAGCTGTTGCGCTATCTGCTTGGCCGCGATGAGACGCCGCGGCTGGTCGATCTCCTGCTGCACCTGCCGAGCAAGGTCATCGACCGCCGGGCGCGGCCAAAGATTCGCGACGCCGTCCAGGGAACCATGGTGACGCTGGAGGTGACTATCGATCGTCATCGCCCACCGCCGCCGCGCAATGCGCGTGCGCCCTACCTGGTCTACGCCAGCGACGATACCGGCGACGTCGTGCTGACCTTCTTCCGCGCCAAGCCCGGCTATGTTGAAAAGCTGCTGCCGGTCGGCGAGAAGCGCTACGTCTCCGGCACGCTTCAGATGTATGACGGCATCCCACAGATCGTGCATCCCGACCGCGTGCTGGACGAGGCGTCCATCGCAAAGCTCTCCGGCATCGATCCCGTCTATCCCCTGACAGAGGGCCTGGCGCTCGGCTCGCTGCGCCGCGCGATCGCCCAGGCGCTGCAAAAGCTGCCGTCCCTGCCGGAATGGATCAGCCCCGAGGTGATGCGCCGCTGCCGCTTCCCGCCCATCACGGAAGCGCTCACCCGTGTGCACCAGCCGGTCGAGCTCACGGACGTGCTGCCGGACCAGCCGTTCTGGTCGCGCCTTGCCTTCGACGAGCTGCTCGCCGGCCAGCTCGCGCTGGCGCTGATCCGCGCGCAATTGCGCAGGCCCGCCGGCGTGCGCAATGCCGGCGATGGCCATTTGCGCAACACGATCATCGACGCCCTGCCCTATGCGCTGACGCCGTCGCAGCGTAACGCCGCGGCCGCGATCGCCGACGATTTGAAGCAACCCGTGCGCATGCTGCGGCTGCTTCAGGGTGACGTCGGCTCCGGCAAGACCGTGGTGGCACTGCTGGCTGCCGCCGCCGTCGCCGAAGTCGGCAAGCAGGCCGCGTTGATGGCGCCGACCGAAATCCTGGCACGCCAGCACATCAAGACCATCGCCCCACTCGCCGAGCGCGCGGGCTTGCGAGTTGCGATCCTCACCGGCCGCGAGAAAGGCAAGGAACGGCGCGACATCCTCGCGCAACTGGCCGAAGGCGAGATCGATCTTCTGGTCGGAACTCACGCACTGATCCAGGACGACGTGATCTTCAGGGCGCTCGCGCTTGCGGTCGTGGACGAGCAGCATCGCTTCGGCGTGCGCGAGCGACTGGCCTTGACGTCGAAGGGCGAAGCGGTCGACGTGCTGGTGCTGAGCGCCACTCCCATCCCGCGCACGCTGGTCTTGACCTATTTCGGCGACATGGACGTCAGCGAGCTGCGGGAGAAGCCGGCGGGCCGGCAGCCGATCGACACCCGCGCGGTGCCGATGAGCCGGCTCTCGGAGGTCATGGACGGCGTCGCCCGCGCGCTGCAATCCGGCAAGCTGGTCTACTGGATCTGCCCTTTGGTTGAGGAATCCGAGGCGGAGGGCACCGAGCATCTGACCAATGCGACGAAACGCTTCGAGAGCCTGCAAGAGCGTTTTGGCGATCGGGTCGGCCTGGTCCACGGCCAGATGAAAGGCACGGAGAAGGACCGCGTGATGGCGCAGTTCGCCGCCCACGAGATCGGACTTCTGGTCGCCACCACCGTCGTCGAGGTCGGAGTCGACGTGCCGGCTGCAACGATCATGGTGATCGAGAACGCCGAGCGCTTTGGTCTTGCGCAACTACACCAGTTGCGTGGCCGTATCGGACGCGGCTCGGAAGCCTCTACCTGCCTCCTGCTCTACTCGGAGCCTCTCGGCGAGATGTCGAAAGCGCGGCTGAGGGTGATCCGCGAGACCACGGACGGTTTTCGGATTGCCGAGGAGGATCTGAAACTGCGCGGCGAAGGCGACGTGCTCGGCGTGCGCCAGAGCGGCCTGCCCGGCTACCGCATCGCGCGCTCGGAGTTCCACAGCCAGCTTATCACGCAGGCCCGCGACGAGGCGCTACGGATCATGAAGGACAATCCGAAGCTGAGCGACGAGCGCGGCGAAGCGCTGCGCTGCCTGCTGTATCTCTACGAGCGGGACGAGGCGATCCCGCTGATCGGGGCGGGTTGATGCTCGTCGGCCTACCTTGTCCCCGTCAGTGGCGGGCCGACCAAAGGTTGGAATGGGCCCGTATGAACCTGCAATGCTCGGCTTCGGTCGAATCATTGGCCGGAAACATGCACTCGAGCCGCAGCTCCTCTGCAGTGACCGTCTGCGGCGTTCCGACCGTTGTGAGCATGGAGAAATAATCCAGCGTCACGCTGTCCTTGACGAAGGTGAGCGGAATCATCGGCATGGCGTCACCCGGCGATGGCGCGCGCCATTCCGGCTTCACGCCCGGATATCGCGACAATTCCGCCAGAAGGGCCTTCATCCTGTCGTTGATGACGCGTCCGACCGCCTCGCGATACACGCGCGCGAGCAATCCCCGGGCCGTCTCCGGCCAATTCGCCACGAAGGGACGCATGCCTTCCGGATCGAACATGAGGTGCAGCAAGTTCCGCGGGGTCGGTCGTGCGGACATGTCGATGAAGCAGTTGAACAGCTGCGGTGCGGCCTCATTGGTCATCAACACGTTCCAATGCCGGTCCATGACGATGGCTGGAAAGGGCTCGTGCTGACGCAGCATGCGTTGCAAGGCACGGTTGATGCTCGTCATGGCGGGCGCATCGAGGGCGGGATCGGAATAAGACGGCGCCTAGCCGGCGGCGAGCAGCAGCTCGTTTCTTTCGCGGAGCGGCACATCGAGGGCCTGGGCAAGATCGAGCAACATTTGGCGGCTCGGGATGCTGCGGCCACTCTCCACAAAGCTGATGTGCTTCTGCGAGACACCGGCATCGAACGACAGATCGAGCTGCGTCATGCCGCGAATATCCCGCCATTGGCGCAGGAGAGCGCCCGCCGAAGTGGCGCCTGTCTTGATGTCGCTGGCCATCGCTTTCATTTCGCGCAGTCCTTCTTGTCGATTTGCAGCTTCGTCAATGCGCGTCAGCAGTGGAGGTGCCCCGGCTGCCCCGGGGCACCCTCGCGCCCCCGATCTGAGCTGGATCAACCAAAGGCAACCGGGCCTACTGCACCGACCCAGCGACGCACCTTGGTGTCGTCCTTCTCGTCCATGTAGAAGAAATGGGTCATCGTGGGATGCACCGTAGCCGCCGACCGGTCATCGGGAGTCATGTCCACGACACCGCAAAACACCTTCAGTGAACCGGCATCCCAATATTCGGTGACATGATGCAGCGCAGTGAACCCGGTGTCGATGAAGGCCTTCAGATTGGTGCGGATTGCCTCGCGTCCCTTCCAATCAGCCACACCGAGGTTGCAGACGGCATCCTCGGTGAAGCAGTCAAAGCCCTTTCCGAAGGTTTTGTCGTCGATCTCCTTCCACATGTCGAGGAGCCATTGCGGCGGCTCCTTTCTCGTGAACATGACTTGCATGTCTCTCTCCTGATACAGTGACACAAGCTCGCCAGAAAGCTTCGTTGGATGCTCCGTGGCTGGCGAAGGATCAGGAGAGTAGTCGGACAGAGAATTGGCTCAATTACATGCCAGGTAATAAAGCGAACACCAAACCGCCGGCAACCTAGCCCTTCTTTTCCGTGCTCTTTTCAGCGAACGCCTTCAGCAGCTTTGCATCTGCCGCCTCGCCTTTCGCGTCCTCGGCGAGATGGTCAAACCAGCGCGCAAAACCCTCATAGATTTGACTTGCCGGATGGTCCGGTCCGAGGAAACCGGAAATCTCCCGCATCTCCGCGACCCAGCGATAGCTCTTCGGGATCATGTCCGGCAGCGCGGTGGATAGCCGCGCCAAAATCGCAGGCTGGCTGAGCGCGAGCTCGTCGCGCAGCGCATCGGCAGCGCCGGCCTTGGTGGCCGCGAGCACCATGGCCGAGCCGATTCCGGCGAGACCCTTGACGATACCTGCGTAGGACATTTTCAGCGCGGAGGCCGCGCCGACAGGGCCTTGGACGATCCGCAGGTCGAGACCGAGCTCTTTCAGCACGGCCAGATCCTTTGCGTGCTCGCCGGACGCATAGAACGCCGGCCCCTTGCTGCCCGGCTGCGGCGGGAAGCCGATGATGCCGGCATCGACGAACGGCGCCTGCGCCGAGCCGATGATCTCCTCAATCCCCAGCACAGTATCGACGTTGACCGCGTTGCAGTCGACGACCAGCGGCTTCTTCTCCCGCCTCACGATCACCGCGGCCAACCGCTCGGCGAGCGCCACGGCCTCGCCCGGAGGCACGATCGACAGTATGATATCGCAGCCCGCGATATCGGCATCCTCGGCGGCGATCATGCCCGCCTCCGCGGCGCGCTTTGCGGTTTGCTCGCTGCGCCCCTTCAGCGAGGTCAGTACGCGCGCGCCGTTTTCACTCAGGCGGCGGGCGACCGCGCTGCCCATGGCGCCGGGTGCGAGGATCGCGATGGTTGGGGACATGGCTCACTCCAGTTGGAATGCGAAAGCGATCTGCGTTTCGTCATCTGGAATGATAGCAGAGTGAGGGAACCGCAAAACGAATGCCGGCCATCCCGCGGCGGAATGACTGACGCTCATTCCACCTTGACGGGCTCGGGGCGCACGGCGGCGGCATTGGCGATGCGGGCGGCGTTCGCCACACCCGCGAGGGCTGCGATCTTCTTCGGATCGGGACTCGATCCCGGCTGCACCACGCCCGCCGACATGATCAGCGTCGCAGCATCTTCCGCGCTCAACTCGACCTCGATGATCTTGCTCTTGGGCACGTAGAAGAAGAAGCCCGTGGTCGGGTTGGGCGAGCAAGGCAGGAACACCGAGACGTGCTCCTCCTGTCCCGGCAGGCTGCGGGAGATGTCCTCGCTCGGCGATTGCGAGATCAGCACGATCGACCACATGCCCGGCGAGGGAAACTCGACCAGGCCGACTTTCCGGAAGCTCGAGCCCTTACCCGAGAACAGCGTCTCGAACACCTGCTTCAGGCCGCGGTAGATGGCGCGCACGGCCGGGATTCGGCCGAGGAAGGTCTCGCCGACATCGACCAGCGTCCGGCCGATCAGATTGGCAGCGAGGAAGCCGACCAGCGTCAGCGTGAAGAATGCGACAATCAGTCCCCAGCCGGGAACACCGTACGGCAGATAGGTTTCCGGCCGATAGGCCAGCGGCACGAACGGCCGCACCACCCCGTCGACCCAGGTGACGAACCACCAGACCAGGTAGAGGGTGATCGCGATCGGACCCGTAACGACGAGCCCGGTGAGGAAATAGTTGCGGAAACGGCCCATTAGGCCGGTATGCGGCTCCGGGGGCAGGTCTTCGGCAGGCGCAGGCGGGGACGCGTCGTCACGGGCGGTCATTCGGGTTCCAGGTCGGTCGCAGCACTCTAGCTAGGGTCTTCTAGCAGATTTTTGAAGGTGCAAGGCGACCGCGCCTGCTCTCCTTCTGTGCCCGGCCCGCCTATTCGACGGTCACCGATTTGGCGAGATTGCGCGGCTGGTCGACATCGGTGCCCATCACCACTGCCGTATGGTAGGCCAAAAGTTGCACGGGAACGGCATACACCATCGGCGTGAAGGCTGCCGCCATGTCGGGCATGACGATGGTGACGAGCGAATCGACCGTCGCCTCCGCCGCGCCCTTGGCGTCCGTCATCAGGATGATGTTGCCGCCGCGGGCGGCGACTTCCTGCATGTTGGAGACGGTCTTCTCAAACACGCGATCGTGAGGCGCAATCACCACGACCGGCACGGTCTCGTCGATCAGCGCGATCGGCCCGTGCTTAAGCTCGCCGGCCGCGTAGCCCTCGGCGTGGATGTAGGAGATCTCCTTCAACTTCAGGGCGCCTTCGAGCGCGAGCGGGAAGCTGGTGCCGCGGCCGAGATAGAGCACGTCGCGTGACTTGGCGATCCTGTGCGCAAGCTTCTCGATCTGCAATTCGGTGGTGAGCGCGTCCGCCATCAGGCGCGGGACCTCGACCAGGCCGTGCACGAGCCTGGTCTCGTCGTCCTCGGACAATTCGCCGCGCGCCTTGCCGGCCGCGACCGCGAGCG